>NZ_JAODYT010000053.1:0-30807 GCF_029834875.1 Pseudomonas sp. GD04158
TCGCGCCTCTTCGTCTGGCCAGTTCGCGGCCAGCGCCTGCAGCCGCTCGAGCAGCACCCGCTCGGCCTGCAATTCCAGCTTCTTGATCTGTTCACGCAGGGCGGCCAATTCGGCATCCTGACCTGCGGCCGTGCGCCAGTGGCGCCGCGTCTGCCGCAAGGGCGAGACCACTTCACGTTGCCAGGGGCCCGCCACCTCCGTCAGTGCGCGCAGGCGCTCATCCATGCAGCGCACGCCACGTTGCTGCAGCCAGGCGCCGGTCAGCAGCAGGCAGACGTCGCTACCGGCGTCCTGCAAATCCAGGCAGGCCTGTTCCACGCCCGGTCTGGCATAGAGTTCGAGGGCGAAATTCCACAGATCCTGCACGCGGCCTCCGGGGCGATTTGGTAGACTCCGCGGCCATTATGATCCGACTCCAGAACCTCACTCTACAGCGTGGTCCGCAACGCCTGCTCGAAGGCGCCGAGCTGACCCTGCACGCCGGCCAGAAAGTCGGTCTGATCGGTGCCAATGGCGCCGGCAAATCCAGCCTGTTCGCCCTGCTGCGCGGTGAGCTCGGCCCCGACGCGGGCGACTGCCAGCTGCCGCCGGACTGGCGCATCGCCCATATGCGCCAGGAGGTGGACAACCTCGAGCGTCTGGCGGTGGACTACGTGCTCGATGGCGATGTGCACCTGCGCGCGATCCAGGCCGAACTGGCCAGGGCCGAGGCCGCCCACGACGGCAGCGCCATCGCCCGTCTGCACAGCGAACTGGACATTGCCCAGGGCTACAGCGCCGATTCGCGTGCGCGCAAGCTGCTGGCCGGCCTGGGCTTTACCAGCGAGCAGATGGACAGGCGCGTCGGCGACTTCTCCGGGGGCTGGCGCATGCGCCTGAACCTGGCTCAGGCACTGATGTGCCCCTCCGAGCTGCTGCTGCTCGACGAGCCGACCAACCACCTCGACCTCGACGCCATCCTCTGGCTGGAGGAGTGGCTCAAGGGCTATCCCGGCACGTTGCTGCTGATCTCCCACGACCGTGATTTCCTCGATGCCGTGGTCGACCATGTGGCGCACCTGGAGCAGCAGAAGCTGACCCTCTACCGCGGCGGCTACTCGGCCTTCGAGCGCACCCGCGCCGAGCGTCTGGCGCAGCAGCAGCAGGCGTACGAGAAGCAGCAGGCGCAGCGTGCGCACATGGAAGACTTCATTCGCCGCTTCAAGGCCAAGGCGACCAAGGCACGCCAGGCACAGAGCCGCATCAAGGCGCTGGAGCGCCTGGAGGAGCTGGCCCCGGCCCATGTCGATTCGCCCTTCGACTTCGTCTTCCGCGAGGCGGACAAGGTCTCCAGCCCGCTGCTCAACCTGTCCGAGGCGCGCCTGGGTTACGGCGACAAGACGGTGCTGGAGAAGGTCAAGCTGAGCCTGGCACCCGGTGCACGTATCGGCCTGCTCGGCCCCAACGGCGCGGGCAAGTCGACCCTGATCAAGACCCTGGCCGGCGACCTGGCCGTGCTCGGCGGTGAGCTGGCCCGTGGCGAGAACCTGGCCATCGGCTACTTCGCCCAGCATCAGCTCGATGCCCTGGACCCCAAGGCCAGCCCGCTGCTGCATCTGCAGCGCCTGGCGCCGAGCGAGCGCGAGCAGACCCTGCGCGACTTCATCGGCGGCTTCGATTTCCGTGGCGAGCGCTGCGACGAGCCGGTGCTGAATTTCTCCGGCGGCGAGAAGGCACGCCTGGCCCTGGCACTGATCGCCTGGCAGAAGCCCAACCTGCTGTTGCTGGACGAACCGACCAACCACCTCGATCTGGAAATGCGCCTGGCGCTGACCATGGCCCTGCAGGAATTCGCCGGGGCGGTGCTGGTGGTCTCCCACGACCGTCACCTGCTGAAGAGCACCACCGACGAGTTCCTTCTGGTGGCCGACGGGCGCATCCAGCCGTTCGAGGGCGACCTGGACGACTATGCGCGTTGGCTGATCGATTTTCGCGCCCGCCAGCAGCCGGTCGCAGCGCCGGCCGCCGGTGCCGAGAAGACCGACAAGCGCGCCCAGCGCCAGGCTGCCGCGGCGCTGCGCCAGCAACTGGCGCCGCACAAGAAGCAGGCCGACAAGCTCGAGCAGGAGCTGGGCAAGGTGCAGGAAAGGCTCGCTACCGTGGAAACCCAGCTGGGCGACAGTGGCCTGTACGAGTCCGCACGCAAGGATGAGCTGCGCGAGCGCCTGGCCGAGCAGGCGCAGCTCAAGGCGCGCGAGGCCGAGCTGGAGGAAGCCTGGCTGCTGGCCCTGGAAACCCTGGAGGCGTTGCAGCAGCAACTGGAGGAGGCTGAGTGATGGAGCAGCTGGAACTGCTGGTGGCCTGGCGCGAGCCGCTGGTCCGTGCCGGCCAGGTGCTGTTGATCATCCTGCTGGCGTGGATCGCCCAGCGCATTCTCACCCGTGCCATCAGCCGCCTGGGCGCGCGCTACAGCCTGTTGCCGCAGGAGGTGCTGCAGCCGCTGCGCGGCCTGTTGCGCTGGTTGATCATGGGCAGTGCCTTCATGCTGGTGCTCGAGCGCCTGGGCGTCTCGGCAACGGTGTTGTGGACAGCCCTGACCGGGTTCACCGCCGTGGCCGCCGTGGCCTTCTTCGCCATCTGGAGCGTGCTGTCGAACATGTTCTGCGCGCTGCTGATCTTCACCATGGGGCCGTTTCGTATCGGTGATACGGTCGAGGTGATCGATAGCGCGGACAAGCCAGGGGTGAAGGGGCGGGTGATCGCCATCAACCTGTTCTACACCACCTTGCAGGATCTCGCCGAAGACGCTGCCGGTGCCCTGCTGCAGGTGCCCAACAGCCTGTTCTTCCAGAAATCCGTGCGCCGCTGGCGCTGAACGTCTGGCTCGGAGGCTGGCGCAGGAGTAGGCTGTGAAGCCGTTCTCCCGATTTCTGCTCCCCGAGGTACGCATCATGGCATTGGAAACCTGGCTCGCTTTCTTCGTCGCCTGCTGGGTGATCAGCCTGTCGCCCGGTGCCGGCGCCGTGGCGTCGATGTCCGCTGGCCTGCAATACGGCTTCTGGCGCGGTTACTGGAACGCCCTCGGCCTGCAGCTCGGCCTGGCCCTGCAGATCGCCATCGTCGCGGCGGGCGTGGGCGCCATCCTCGCCGCCTCGGCGCTGGCCTTCAGCCTGATCAAATGGTTCGGCGTCGCCTATCTGGTGTTTCTCGCCTACAAGCAGTGGGTCGCCCTTCCCAGCGATCTGGATGCCGGTGCCACCGAGCGCCCCAGCGGGCGGCCGCTGACCCTGGTGCTGCGCGGCTTTCTGGTCAATGCCAGCAACCCCAAGGCCATCGTCTTCATGCTCGCCGTGCTGCCGCAGTTCATCAATCCGCATGCGCCTTTGCTGGCGCAGTATCTGGTGATGGGCCTGACCATGATCGTGGTCGACCTGATCGTCATGGCCGGCTACACCGGCCTGGCTTCGCGGGTGCTGCGCGCGCTGCGCACGCCGCGGCAGCAGCGGGTGATGAACCGCAGTTTCGCCGCGCTGTTCGCCGCCGCTGCCGGTCTGCTGGCCACGGTCAAACGCGCCGCGGTCTGAGCCGCGGGTTCGGCAGCGGCGGCGATGTCGCCGCTGCCGCTCTGGCGATGCAGTCGCAACGCTCCGTTCGACTGATTGTTACCAGATATTTCAGATTCTCCTTGTGCGAATTCCTTAGCCACGCAACAATTTAATGCCACCCATTCTCGTTTGGGATGCATTGATGAGCCGCTTTCGTTTCGCCCTTTCCTGGCTGACGCTGCCCTTGCTGGCCATGCTCAGCTTTCTCGCCATCGGCGAGCCACTCGACGGCGCCGCACAGGCGCTGCATCTGATCGGCTACATCGGCGCCGATTACCCCGCCACCGTGGCGGGCGGCCAGGTCATCGACGCTGGCGAATATCAGGAACAGCTGGAGTTTCTCGACGTGCTGCAGGGCCTGGTCGTCGCCTTGCCGGCCCGCGCCGGACGCGACGAGCTGGAGCGGGGCGTGGTCGATCTGCGCCAGGCCATCGCTCAGCGCCAACCCGGTGAGGCGGTGGCCGGTGCCGCGCGTCAGCTCGGCGCACGTCTGGCCGAGCTCTATCAGGTAGCCCAGACCCCGATCCTGACACCGGACCCCGAACGCGGCGCGCCGCTGTATGCCCAGCACTGTTCGGTGTGCCACGGCGATACCGGCCTGGGCGACGGACCTGCCGGCATCGGTCTGGAACCGGCACCGGCCAATCTGCGTGATGCCGCGCGTCTGGATCGGCTGAGCCTCTACGATCTCTACAACACCCTCGGTCTGGGCATCGAAGGCACCGATATGCCGGCCTTCGCCGATCAGCTCGACGAGCGTCAGCGCTGGGATCTGGCTGCCTATATCGCCGGTTTCACCGCCGCATCGGCGCAGAGCCACACACGCTTCGCCATGAGCGAGCTGGCAGGGCGCACGCCCGCCGAAATTGCTGCCGCCGGTGGCGATGTCGCCGCGTTCCGCGCTCAGCGCGCGCATCCGCTACTGGAGCAGCGCGGCCCGCAGCAGCTGATCGGCTATACCCGTGACACCCTGGAGCGCAGCCTGCAGGCCTATCGCAACGGTGATCGCGAGCAGGCCTACGACCTCTCCGTCGGCGCCTATCTGGAAGGCTTCGAACTGGTCGAAAGCGCGCTGGACAACCTCGATGCGGTGCAGCGCAAGACCACCGAGCGCGCGCTGATGGCCTATCGGCAGGCGCTGCAGGATGGTGCCAGCGTCGCGCAGGCTGCCCAGGCCCTGGAGCAGGCCAAGGTGGAGCTGGAGAAGTCCGCTGCACTGCTGGCCGATGGCGCGATGGACGACAGCCTGAGCTTCTTCGCCAGCCTGCTGATTCTGCTGCGCGAGGGGCTCGAGGCGATTCTGGTGCTGGCGGCGATTCTCGCCTTCCTGCGCAATACCGGCCAGCAGCAGGCGGTACGCAGTGTGCACATTGGCTGGGGTCTGGCGCTGCTCGCCGGTGTCGCGACCTGGGCGGCGGCGGCCTACCTGATCGACATCAGCGGCGCCCAGCGCGAGCTGCTCGAAGGCGCCACTGCGCTGTTCGCCAGCGTGGTACTGCTGTGGGTCGGCGTATGGATGCATGATCGCCGTCACGCCGCGGCCTGGCAGGACTACATCAAGAGCAGCCTGGTCGGCGGTGGTGGTCGTTTCGGCTTCGCCGTGCTGGCGTTCTTCTCGGTGTACCGCGAGCTGTTCGAAGTCATCCTGTTCTACGAAACCCTCTGGCTGCAGGCCGGCCCGGCCGGGCATGGCGCGGTGCTGGCCGGTGCCGCCGCGGCGCTGGTGCTGCTGATCGGCCTGGCCTGGGTGATCCTGCGCGGTTCGCGCAAGTTGCCGCTGGCGACCTTCTTCGGCGTCAATGCGGTGCTGCTGTGCGTGCTCTCGGTGGTCTTCGCCGGACACGGCGTCGCTGCGCTGCAGGAGGCCGGGGTGCTCGGTACGCGGCCGGTGGCCTTCTTCGAATTCGACTGGCTGGGCATCCACGCCGATGCCTGGAGCCTGTCGGCGCAGGGGCTGGCGCTGGCCGGCATCGCCCTGCTGTATGGGCGCAGCCTGCGCGGCGAGCGTCGTCGGCTTGCCGAGCAGGCCTAGGCCGGCGAAGGAGGGTCGAGGCGCGCGCGGTGCCTTCGATCCTCCATAGCGTGAACCGTCACCACGACAGAGGGTCAGAGTGGGCCTAGGCTGAGCTCATTTCCCTCTGACGAGTGCACGCATGTCCTCCACTGTTCATTCCACCCATTACGCCGACAGCCCCGATCTGGCGCTGGCGGCCCTGCGCCATCCGCCCCTGGAACAGGCGCTGGCCGCAGCCTGTGCCGAGCTCTCGGTGCAGCAGGCCTATCTGGCCGCCCTGCGCGATCCGGCCATCGGCCCGCAGCCGCGTCTGCTGCTGGCGGTGGAGGGCGCCAACGTGCAGGTGCAACGTCGTCTGGCGGCATTGGTGGCCGAGTTGCTGCCGGATGAGGTCGAGCTGGATCTGATCGAACTGGCCGACGACAACCTCTCGCGTGCGGTGCGCGAGCGCTGCCAGGCCTTCTACAACGCTTGAAGCGCCTCTCTGCCCACGCGGGCTGGCATACTGGCGACCGATTTCTGCTGGAAGGTGCTGCATGCGTGTCTGGATAGACGCCGACGCCTGCCCGAGGGCGGCGCGCGATCAGGTGGTCAAGTTCGCCCTCAAACGGGGTTTCGAAGTGGTGCTGGTGGCGGGCCAGGCCGTGGCGCGGCCGAATTTCGCCTGCGTGAAACTGATCGTGGTACCCAGCGGGCCGGATGCGGCCGACGATCACCTGGTCGAGCATGCCGTGCCCGGCGAGCTGGTGATCTGCAGCGACGTACCGCTGGCCGACCGCCTGGTGAAGAAGGGCGTGGCGGCGCTCGATCCGCGTGGCCGCGAGTTCGACGAGCGCAACATGGGCGAGCGCCTGGCGGTACGTAACCTGTTCACCGATCTGCGCGAGCAGGGCCAGGTCGGCGGCGGCCAGGCGCCCTATTCGGAGAAGGATCGGCAGGCCTTCGCCAATGCGCTGGACCGGATTCTCACGCGGCTGAGCCGTTAGCGGCCCTGGATTGCATCCGGGCGACGGGTGGCCGGCAAACCCTTTTTCAGCCTTGTAGCCCGGATGAAATCCGGAACGGCGGGCAACCGCATCCGAGCTCCGCGCCCTCCTTCAGCCGCACAGATAGGTGCCGGTGCCGACGGCCACCAGCACCCCTTCGTCGTTGTGCAGCTCCATGCGAATCACCGCCACCTTGTTGCCGGCGCGCAGCGGCAGGGCGGTGGCGGTGAAGCGCTGACCGCGGCCGGGGCGCAGGTAGTCGATGCGCAGGTCGATGGTGCCGAGCTTGGACAGCTTGCTCATGCGCTCGGCCGGCGGCAGGTGCTGGTGGTTGGCGAAGGCGCCGATCAGCGCCATGGCGCCACCGCAGACGTCGAGCAGCGAGGAAATCACCCCGCCATGGAGGATGCCGTGGACGAAGTTGCCGATCAGTTCGGGCTTCATCGGCAGGTGCATGGTCACCCGCTCCGGGCTCAGCTCATCGAGCTCGATGCCGAGCACCTGGTTGAAGGGGATGCGCTGGAAGAAGGCGGCTACCGCCTGCTGCAGGTCGGGGCTGAGGACGAAGGGCTGGGTCATGGCAGGGCTCCGGGAAATCTGCCGCCACGCTGCCGCAGCGCGAACCGCTTGACCAGCGTGACGGCCAGACTGCCCTGGCCAATGACCGAAGCGCCCTTTAGTGGCGCTGGCTGGTAGGGTGTGCCGGGCGGCGTTCCGCTCTATCCCGCATTGATCGCCATTGGTGGGCTAAAGCCCACCCTACAGGCTGGAACGTTGAGTTTCGTAGGGTGGGCTTCAGCCCACCCAGGTCAGTGGTGCGCCAGCTCCAAGACGCGGTCGACCATCTTGTTGATGCCCGAAGCCGCCTCGGCGATTGACTGGGCGAGCATGTAGGCCGGTGTGGTGACCAGCTTGCGAGCATGATCCTCGACGATGTCGCTGACTTCGCACTCGTGGTGCTCGGCGCCCATCTGGGTTAGTGCGGTGGCGGTGTCGTGGTCGGTGCCGATGGTGCAGATCACGCCAGCGCCGAAGATCTTCGCCGCCAGCGCCGGCGCGATGCACATCAGGCCGACTGGCTTGCCGGCATCGACGAAGGCCTTGCAGGCGGCCAGCACGTCCGGCTGCACGGTGCAGCCCGCGCCGCTGGTGGCGAAGTCGGAGAGGTTCTTGGCCACGCCGAATCCGCCGGGCAGGATCAGCGCGTCGAACTCGGCCACGTGCAGCTCCTTGACGTCCTTGATCTTGCCGCGGGCGATGCGCGCCGATTCCACCAGCACGTTGCGCGTTTCGTCCATCTCGTCGCCGCTGTAGTGATCGACCACGTGCAGTTGCGGCACGTTGGGAGCGAAGCACTGCACCACTGCGCCGCGCTGGTCGAGGCGCAACAGGGTGATCACGCTTTCATGGATCTCGGCGCCATCGTAGACGCCACAGCCGGACAGAATCACTGCCACTTTCTTGCTCATGCTCGACTCCTGATGAGGAAAACGCCGCTCGTTGCACCAGTTGGTGCCGGCGGGCGGCGGGATGTTGCCAATTCGGTGTTGCCCCTCGGCACGGGTGGCTGTCGCCAAATGCCACACAGACTGTCATTTGCCGCCGTGAACCGCTGTGGGCCGGGGATTAGGATGAATAACAGACTAGCCCCAAGACAAGCACAACGATACGGCTCGGCCATGAATTACGTTCTCTATGCGGTGCCTTTCTTCTTCCTGCTGATCGCTCTCGAGCTGCTCGCCGATCACCTGCGCGGCATGCGCACCTATCGCCTGGCCGACGCCCTGGGCAGCCTCGGCACCGGCGTGCTGTCGCAGACCACGGGCGTGCTGACCAAGGTGGTCGGCCTGCTCACCTACGCCTTCGCCTGGGAGCATCTGGCGCTTTTCGAACTCGCCGAAGGCAGCCTCTGGGTCTGGGTTTTCGCCTTCGTCTTCTATGACTTCTGCTACTACTGGAACCACCGCCTGGGCCATGAACGCAATGTGCTCTGGGCCGCCCACGCGGTGCATCACCAGAGCGAGGACTACAACCTCACCACGGCGTTGCGCCAGACCAGCACCGGCTTCGTCTTCGGCTGGATCTTCTACCTGCCGATGGCCGTGCTCGGTGTGCCGCCGCTGGTGTTTCTCACGGTGGCGGCGCTCAACCTGCTCTACCAGTTCTGGGTGCACACCCGTCATATCCCCAAGCTGGGCTGGTTCGAATGGCTGTTCATCACCCCGTCCAATCACCGCGTGCATCATGCACAGAACCCTATTTACATGGATCGCAATTACGGCGGGGTGTTCATTGTATGGGACCGGCTTTTTGGCACCTTCCAGGAGGAGCTCGACGAGGAGCCGGTGATCTTCGGCGTGACCGTGCCGCTGGCCAGCTGGAATCCGCTGTGGGCCAATCTGCAGGTCTATGCCGGCCTGTGGCACGACGCCCGGCGCGCCGGCTCCTGGTGGGACAGGTTGCGCATCTGGTTCATGCCCACCGGCTGGCGCCCGGCCGACGTGGCCGCGCGCCATCCGCAGGCCAAGCCTGACCTGAGCAACTTCCGCAAGTTCGAGGTGGCGCTGGGCCGTGGCGCGCAGGTCTACGCACTGCTGCAGTTCGTCTGCTACCTGCTGGCCGGCGTGTGGCTGCTGGCGCAGGGAGATTCACTTGCGATAGGCGCAGTGCTGCTGGCTTGCCTGTGGATGGCCCTGGGCCTGTGCAGTATCGGCCTGTGGCTGGAGAATCGCAGCAACGCATGGCGTCTGGAGTGCCTGCGCCTGGCAGGCAACCTGCCGGCATTCTGGCTGGCCGGTGAGCTGGGCATGCTGACGCTGGACCTCACGGTCTGGGCCTGGCTGAGCGCCTACAGTCTGAGCAGCCTGCTCGGTATCTGGCTGGCGCGCGGTTCAGCCGCGCCGGCGCTGACGCCACCGGTGTAGCCAGGCGAGAGCAAGCAGCAGTACCACGGCGGCGAGCAGGATGACCTGATAGTTGCGCAGCTCTTCCAGCAGGCCGCCCATGGCATGGCCCAGGCTGTAGGCCAGCAGGCTGATGCCGCCGGCCCAGACGCCGGCGCCGATGGCGTCGAGCAGCAGGTAGCGGCGCCAGGAATAGCCGGACAGGCCGATGGTCAGCGGCATCACCGTACGCAGGCCGTAGAGGAAGCGGAAACACAGCACCCACAGGTCCGGGTAGCGTTTGATCAGCGCACTGGCGCGTTCGCCCAGCGGCTGCCAGCGCGGCTTGCGGGCCAGCAGCGCGCGACCGTGACGGCGGCCGAGGTAGTACCACAGCTGATCGCTGGCGAAGGTGCCGAGGAAGGCGCACAGCGCCACCCATTCGATCTCCAGCACGTTGCGCACGGCCATGTAGGCTGCCAGCAGCAGCGATACTTCGCCTTCTAGGAAGGTGCCGAGTATCAGCGCCGGATAGCCGAACTGGCGGATCAGGTCTTGCAGCATGTGGCGTGCCCATGAACACAGGTTATGCAGACTACTCCGACCGCGAGGAACCCGGAAGGTGGCGGCCCATGCCACAATGCGCGACTGCTGTGCGACCCGCGGTCGCACGCGGTCATGTGACCGTCATCATTTGGTCATAATGGTCGCTTATAACCGTCACACTGGCCCGCCCGTGCGGGCTCTGGAGTCTGCCGTGAGCGTTACCCCCGCCAATCGCCTGTTCCCCGCCACCCGCCTGCGCCGCAACCGCCGCGACGATTTCTCCCGCCGTCTGGTACGCGAACACCGTCTGAGCGTCGATGACCTGATCCTGCCGGTGTTCGTGCTCGACGGCGACAACCGCCGCGAAGCCGTGCCGTCGATGCCGGGCGTCGAGCGCCTGTCCATCGACCTGCTGCTCCAGGAAGCCGAACACTGGGTCGAACTGGGCATTCCGGCGCTGGCGCTGTTCCCGGTCACCCCCCTGGAGAAGAAGTCCCTCGACGGCGCCGAGGCCTGGAACCCGGACGGCATTGCCCAGCGCGCGATCCGCGCCCTGCGGGCGAAATTCCCCGAGCTCGGAGTGATCAGCGACGTCGCCCTCGACCCCTTCACCACCCACGGTCAGGACGGCATCCTCGACGACTCCGGCTACGTGCAGAACGACATCACCGTCGATGCGCTGGTCAAGCAGGCGCTGTCGCATGCCGAGGCCGGTGCCCAGGTGGTCGCCCCCTCGGACATGATGGATGGCCGCGTGCAGGCGATTCGCGAGGCGCTGGAGCTGGCCGACCATCCCAACGTGCGCATCATGGCCTACTCGGCCAAGTACGCCAGCGCCTACTACGGCCCGTTCCGCGATGCGGTGGGCTCGGCGGCCAACCTCGGCAAGGGCAACAAGCTCGGCTACCAGATGGACCCGGCCAACGGCAACGAGGCGCTGCACGAAGTGGCCGCCGACCTGGCCGAAGGCGCCGACATGGTCATGGTCAAGCCCGGCATGCCGTATCTGGACATCCTCTGGCGGGTGAAGGATGCCTACAAGGTGCCCACATTCGTCTATCAGGTCAGTGGCGAGTACGCCATGCACATGGCCGCGATCCAGAACGGCTGGCTCGGCGAGGCAGTGATCCTCGAGTCGCTCACCGCCTTCAAACGCGCCGGTGCCGATGGCATCCTCACCTATTTCGCCGTACGGGCGGCAGAACTGCTAAAACAAGGGCGATGACGCTCTCAGGAACTCAGCGATGAACAGCGAAGGACTCAACAGCGAAGTGCTCGACAACAACCCGCCTCAGGCCGAGGTGGTCGCCGAGACGCCCGTGGTGGAAACCCCGCCGCCGGCCCCGATTCCCAGCCTGGATGACAGCAGCCTGTACATTCACCGTGAACTGTCGCAGCTGCAGTTCAATATCCGGGTGCTGGAGCAGGCGCTGGACGAGTCCTATCCGCTGCTCGAACGCCTGAAGTTCCTGCTGATCTTCTCCAGCAACCTCGACGAGTTCTTCGAGATCCGCGTCGCCGGGCTGAAGAAGCAGATCAACTTCGCCCGCGAGCAGGCCGGCGCCGACGGCCTGCAGCCGCACCAGGCGCTGGCGCGCATCAGCGAGCTGGTGCACGAGCAGGTGGAGCGGCAGTACGCCATCCTCAACGACACCCTGTTCCCGGCGCTGGCCAAGCACAACATCAACTTCATCCGCCGGCGTTTCTGGACCACCAAGCTCAAGGCCTGGGTGCGCCGCTATTTCCGTGACGAGATCGCGCCGATCATCACCCCCATCGGCCTCGACCCGACGCACCCCTTCCCGCTGCTGGTGAACAAGAGCCTGAACTTCATCGTCGAGCTGGAGGGCATCGATGCCTTCGGCCGCGATTCCGGTCTGGCCATCATCCCGGCCCCGCGCCTGCTGCCGCGGATCATCCGCGTGCCGGAGGAAGTCGGTGGTCCCGGCGACAACTACGTGTTCCTCTCGTCGATGATCCACGCCCATGCCGACGACCTGTTCCAGGGCATGAAGGTCAAGGGCTGCTACCAGTTCCGCCTGACCCGTAACGCCGACCTGTCGGTGGATACCGAGGACGTCGAGGACCTGGCGCGTGCCCTGCGCGGCGAGCTGTTCAGCCGCCGCTACGGCGATGCGGTGCGCCTGGAGGTGGTCGACACCTGCCCGAAACACCTGCGCGATCACCTGCTCAAGCAGTTCGGCCTGACCGAGAGCGAGCTGTACCAGGTCAACGGCCCGGTCAACCTCACTCGCCTGTTCAGCATCACCGGCCTGGACAACCACCCGGAGTTGCAGCACGCGCCGTTCACCCCCGTAATCCCCAAGCTGCTGCAGAACGCCGAGAACATCTTCAGCGTGGTCAGCAAGCAGGACATCCTCCTGCTGCACCCCTTCGAGTCCTTCACGCCGGTGGTCGACCTGCTGCGTCAGGCGGCGAAGGACCCGCACGTGCTGGCGATCAAGCAGACCCTGTATCGCTCCGGCGCCAACTCGGAGATCGTCGACGCCCTGGTGGAAGCGGCGCGTAACGGCAAGGAGGTCACCGCGGTGATCGAACTGCGTGCGCGTTTCGACGAGGAATCCAACCTGCAACTGGCCAGCCGCCTGCAGCAGGCCGGCGCGGTGGTGATCTACGGTGTGGTCGGCTTCAAGACCCACGCCAAGATGATGCTGATCCTGCGCCGCGAGAACGGCGAAATCGTCCGCTACGCCCACCTCGGCACCGGCAACTACCACGCCGGCAACGCCAAGCTGTACACCGACTACAGCCTGCTTACCGCCGACGTCGCCCTTGGCGAGGACGTGGCCAAGCTGTTCAGCCAGCTGATCGGCATGGGCAAGACCCTGCGCATGAAGAAGCTGCTGCATGCACCCTTCACCCTGAAGAAGACCCTGCTCGACCTGATCGCCAAGGAAACCGCCGCGGCGGCCGAAGGCAAGCCGGCGCAGATCATCGCCAAGTTCAACTCGCTGACTGACCCCAAGGTGATCCGCGCGCTGTACAAGGCCAGCCAGACCGGGGTGAAGATCGACCTGGTGGTGCGCGGCATGTGCTGCCTGCGCCCGGGCATCGCCGGGGTGTCGCACAACATTCAGGTGCGCTCGATCATCGGCCGCTTTCTCGAGCACACGCGGGTGTTCTACTTCCTCAATGGCGGCGACGAGAAGATCTACCTGTCCAGCGCCGACTGGATGGAGCGCAACCTCGACAAGCGC
Organism: Pseudomonas sp. GD04158; assembly: GCF_029834875.1. NCBI lineage: Bacteria > Pseudomonadati > Pseudomonadota > Gammaproteobacteria > Pseudomonadales > Pseudomonadaceae > Pseudomonas > Pseudomonas sp. GD04158. The sequence goes on from NZ_JAODYT010000053.1 coordinate 13,231, forward strand.
GTGGAGACCTGCTTCCCGGTGGAGGGCAAGAAGCTCATCACCCGGGTCAAGAAGGAGCTGGAAAGCTACCTCACCGACAACACCCACGCCTGGGTGCTGCAAGCGGACGGCCGCTACCTGCGCCAGCAACCCACCGGCAACCAGAACCCGCGCAGCGCGCAGTCCGGGCTGCTGGAGAAACTGACTGCACCGGTGGTGAGCGCTCGTTAAAAAGGCCGCTTGCGGCCATCTGATGGCCCTCTCCCGCTTGCGGGAGAGGGTGCCCGAAGGGCGGGAGAGGGTGTTGGGGGCGTGCTGTAGCTTTTGCTAGCAATGCGCAGATAAGCGCCTGCTCGCTGGCGATCAGGTCGGGACGCGAAGCGGGGTGCCCGAAAGGCGGGCGAGGGGCTTCGAGCTCTTGGCGCGTCTCACCCGCCCTGCAGGCCAGCCCGCGCCCGTAGGGTGCGCCATGCGCACCGGATGATCAGCGCACGCTCAGGGTCAGATCGATGCGCTTGAGCCACTCCGCTTCGGCTTCGAAATCGGCCTGGGTCAGCGGGTTGGCTGCCAGCCAGCCATCGGGGAAGTGCACTTCCAGACTGTTTTCGCCGGCCTTGAGCTGCACCTGTGGCATGTCCTGGGTGCCGCGGATGTGATGGAAGAGGATGGCGAAGCGCAGCAGCACGCACAGGCGCATCAGCTTGACGCCTTCCTCGCCGAATTCGGCGAACTTGTCCCTGGGGATGTTGCGTCGGTGGCCGCGCACCAGCAGGGCGAGCATCTGCTGATCCTGACGCGAAAAACCGGACAGATCGGAGTGTTCGATCAGGTAGGCGCCGTGCTTGTGGTACTGGTAGTGGGCGATATCCAGGCCCACCTCGTGGACCCTGGCGCCCCAGCTGAGCAGCTCGCGGTGCCAGTCGTCGGTCAGGCCCCAGTCGTCGGCCACCTTGTCCAGTGCCGAGAGCGCCTTGGTCTCGACCCGCGCCGCCTGATCCAGGTCGACGTGATAACGCTCCATGAAGGCCGACAGCGTGCGTTCGCGCACGTCCTCGTGCTGATGGCGACCGAGCAGGTCGTATAGCACGCCTTCACGCAGCGCGCCTTCGGAGTGGCTCATGCGCTGGATCTCGCAGGCGTCGAAGATGGCTTCGAGAATCGCCAGGCCGGCGGGGAAGATGCTGCGGCGATCCGGCTTGATGCCGTCGAGGTCGATCTTCTCCACCTCGCCCAGTTTGAACAGCTTGCGCTTGAGCCAGGCCAGACCCTCGACCGTGACCTCGCCATTGCCCAGGCCGGCGGCCTTGGTCGCCAGGCCGATGGCCTTGATGGTGCCGGAGGCGCCCACGGCATCCTCCCAGCCGAGGCGGCGCAGGGCCTGCTCGATGCCCATCAGTTCCAGCCGGGCAGCGGTGTAGGCCTGGGCATAGCGCGCCGGGGTGATCTTGCCGTCCTTGAAGTAGCGCTGGGTGAAGCTCACGCAGCCCATCTGCAGGCTCTCGCGCAGCAGCGGCTCGAAACGCTGGCCGATGATGAACTCGGTGCTGCCGCCGCCGATATCGGCGACCAGGCGCTTGCCGGGGGTGTCGGCGATGCTGTGGGACACACCCAGGTAGATCAGGCGCGCTTCCTCGCGGCCGGAAATCACCTCGACCTGATGGCCGAGAATCTCCTCGGCGCGGCGGATGAACACCGCGCGGTTGCGCGCTTCGCGCAGGGCGTTGGTGCCGACGATGCGTACGGCGCCTTCCGGCAGGCTGTTGGTGAACTGGGCGAAGCGGCGCAGGCAGTCCAGCCCGCGCTGCATGGCCTCCTCGCTGAGCTGGCGCTCCTCGTCGATACCGGCGGCCAGCTGTACCTTGTCGCCGAGCCGTTCGAGGATGCGGATCTCGCCATGGTCGGCCTTGGCCAGCACCATATGAAAGCTGTTCGAGCCCAGGTCGATGGCGGCGATCAGGGGGTAATTCTCGGCAGGAGCTTTGGGCATGGGGAAGGCGTCTCGTTCGATATCCGCGTCATCGTGCCACGACTGAGCCAATGAGCCAACGCATACGGATGTCGCAGGAAACTGGTCTAGACCTGTGCCTGCCGCAGGTTCAACACGCTCAGTGGTTGTTCCAGCGCCTGCTCGTCGCAGTTGCGCCCCGGGCCGCCACGGTCCACCACCAGGAAGCGTCCGGGGTGTTGCAGGCACAGCAGCGGGTGGTGCCAGATGCCGCGGGCGTAGTTCACGCCCTGGTCCGGCGCGCTGATGAAGGCGCGGATTTTCGACTCGTCCAGCTCACCGGGCGGGGCGACGACGATCAGCATGCATGCGCCGTCCACCGGATAGAACGCCTGGCTGCCCAGCGGGTGGCGTTCGAGCATGCGGATCTCGATGGGCGCGTGCCAGGCCTTGCCCTCGAACAGGTTGACCAGGGTGCGCGGCGCTTCGCCGGCCAGCTCCACCTGCGCCAGGTCGTGGTAGCGCGTGGTGGTGCCGGCGTTGATCGGGAAGGCGTTGGCGCCGGCCGTTTCGATCACCTCGCCAAACGGCGCGAAGGCCGCGCGAGTCAGCGGCTCGATACGCAGCGGCCGTGGCGCCGGTGCGTTCACAGGTTCACCGAGCCGATGAAGTTGCGCAGCTCCTCGGTCTGCGGCGCGGCGAACAGGGCTTTCGGATCGCCGATCTCGTGCACCTTGCCCTGGTGCATGAACACCAGCTTGTCGCCGACTTCGCGGGCGAAGCGCATCTCGTGGGTGACCATGATCAGGGTCATGCCCTCGCTGGCCAGTTGCTTGACCACCGCCAGCACCTCGTTGACCAGTTCGGGGTCGAGCGCCGAGGTGATCTCGTCGCACAGCAGCACCTTGGGCGCCATGGCCAGGGCGCGGGCGATGGCCACGCGCTGCTGCTGGCCGCCGGACAGGCGTTCGGGATAGGCGTCGAACTTCTCCGCCAGGCCAACCCGTTCGAGCATCTGCCGGGCGATCTTCTCGGCTTCGGCGCGCGGGGTCTTCTTCACCACTTGCGGCGCCAGCATCACGTTCTCGCCGACGGTCAGATGCGGGAACAGGTTGAACTGCTGGAACACCATGCCGACCTTCTGCCGCAGGCTGCGCAGGTCAGCGCGGGCGGCGTCGATGTACTCGCCGTCGACTTCGATGACGCCGTCGTTGATCGATTCCAGGCCGTTGAGGGTGCGCAGGAAGGTGCTCTTGCCCGAGCCGCTGCGGCCGATGATGGCGACCACTTCGCCTTCCTCGACCTTGAGGTCGATGCCCTTGAGCACATGGTTGTCGCCGTAATACTTGTGCAGGGCGGTGACGTTAAGCAGTGACATTCAGCCTCCTTTCCAGGCGGTATGCAGCGAGCGAGAGCGGGTAGCAGAGCAGGAAGTAACCGAGGGCGACGAAGCCGTAGACCATGAACGGCTCGAAGGTGGCGTTGGCCAGCATGCTGCCGGTCTTGGTCAGCTCGGTGAAGCCGATGATCGAGGTCACCGCGGTGCCCTTGATCACCTGCACCGAAAAGCCCACGGTGGGCGCCACGGCGATGCGCAGCGCCTGCGGCAGCACCACATGGCGCAGGGTTTCCAGGCGGCTCATGGCCAGGCTTTCGGAGGCCTCCCACTGGCCACGGCCGATCGATTCGACGCAGCCGCGCCAGATCTCGGCGAGAAAGGCGCTGGTGAACAGCGTCAGCGCGGTGGCCGCGGCCAGCCAGGGCGATACGTCGACACCGAGCAGGGCGATGCCGAAGAACACCAGAAACAGCTGCATCAACAGCGGCGTGCCCTGGAACAGTTCGATATAGCCGCGGGCGAGCATGCGCGGCGCCGCCAGCGGCGACAGCCGTGCCAGCATCACCAGCAGGCCGGCGATGCCGCCGCAGACGAAGGCCACCAGCGACAGCAGCAGCGTCCACTGCAGGCCGGTAAGCAGGTTGCGCAGGATGTCCCAGAGGGTGAAGTCCATCAGCGCTCTCCCATGATGAAACGGCGACCGACCCAGGCCAGCAGCTGGCGAATCAGAATGGCCATGAGCAGATACAGCGCGGTGGTCAGCAGGTAGGTCTCGAAGGCGCGGAAGTTGCGCGACTGGATGAAGTTGGCGGCGAACGACAGCTCCTCGGTGGAAATCTGTGAGCACACCGCCGAGCCCAGCATGACGATGATGATCTGGCTCGACAGTGCCGGCCACACCTTGCCCAGGGCCGGGCGCAGCACCACATGGCGGAAGGTCTCGAAGCGGCTCATGGCCAGTGCCGCCGCGGCCTCGAGCTGGCCATGGGGGATGGCCTGGATGCCGGCGCGGATGATCTCGGTGGAATAGGCGCCGAGGTTGATCACCATCGCCAGCACGGCTGCCTCCCACTCGCTCAGGCGCAGGCCGAGCGAGGGCAGGCCGAAGAAGATGAAGAACAGCTGGACGATGAACGGCGTGTTGCGGATCAGCTCCACGTAGACGCCGAAGATGCGGTCGAACGGGCGGATGCGCCAGGCGCGCAGTATCGCCCCGACGATGCCGAGAGCGACGCCCAGCAGGGTGCCGATCGCCGTCAGGCCGAGGGTGAAGGCCGCGCCCTGCAGCAGCAGATCGCTGTGCTGCAGGACGGCGGCGAAGTCGAACTGGTACGCCATGGCTCGGCTCCCGCGTGGCTCAGAGGTCGGCCGGCAGCGGTTGCTTCAGCCACTTCTGGCTGAGCGCCTCGAGGCTGCCGTCGGCCTTGGCGTCGGCGATGATGGCGTTGACCTTGTCCAGCAGCGCGGTCTGGCTCTTGTTCACGCCGACGTACACCGGCGAGTCCTTGAGCTTGAGCTTCATGCTCGGAATGCGCTTGGGGTTGCGCTCGGCGATGGCCACCATCACCACGTTGCCGCTGGCGATCAGCTCGACCTGGCCGGACAGGTAGGCGGCGATGGTCGAGTTGTTGTCCTCGAAGCGCTTGATGGTGGCGCCCTTCGGGGCGACATTGCTCAGTTCGATGTCCTCGATGGAGCCACGGGTGACGCTGATGGTCTTGCCGGCCAGGTCGTCGAGGCTGGCGATGGCGGCGTCTTCCGGGCCGAACACGCCGAGATAGAAGGGCGCATAGGGCGCCGAAAAGTCGATCACCGCTTCGCGCTCGGGATTCTTGCCCAGGCTGGAAATCACCAGATCCACCTTGCCGGTGGTGAGGAAGGGGATGCGGTTGGTGCTGTTGACCGGGGTCAGTTCCAGCTTCACCTGCAGCTTGTCGGCCAGCAGCTGCGCGGTGTCGATATCCAGGCCGCGCGGTTTCATGTCCGGGCCGACCGAGCCGAACGGTGGAAAGTCCTGCGGTACGGCGACCTTCAGCACGCCGGCGGCGCTGATGTCTTCGAGCGCGTCGGCGTGCGCAGCGGCCGCGCCGAAGGCCAGTGCGGCGAACAGGGTACCCAGCAGGGTGCGGTGAAATTTGCCCATGTCGAACTCCCGATCAATGAAGGAAAACTCAAGCGTTTTGCTTGGTCTGCACAGTGCATCGCTTGTGCCAGATTCAATGAATTCGGGGCTTGCATCGCTGCAGACGAATGGAAACAAGGTCTTACTGGTCTGAACAGTTGCGGTAGTTGACCGAGTGGTCATGACGGCTGCTGTGCCATCGCGGTGCATTACCGGGCTGCGCTGTTCCATAAGGGCGCATCGCTTGCCTGGGGCGGGGTTCTGGCCTTACAAAGGCGGCTCAACTGGACTGACCGGCCCGAACAGTCATGCACGCTTCTGCTCCCCGCGCGGTACCCGAGTACGCCCTGCAGGCGATCCGCCGTCTGATCGAGGAAGAGGGCTATCGCCCCGGCGATGCGCTGCCGTCGCAGCGCGATCTGGCCGAGCGCCTGGGCGTCAGCCGTGCCTCATTGCGCGAGGCGCTGTCATCGCTCAGCGCGCTGGGCCTGATCAGCGTGCAGGCCGGCAAGGGCGTGTTCGTCCAGCAGGCGCCGAAAGCCGAGGCTGCAGGTGCTTTCGTCTGGCCCTTCGCCGCCCAGGTGTCGGCCGCCGACACCTTCCAGCTGCGTTTCGCCCTGGAGGGCTTCGCCTGCGGTCTGGCGGCCGGGATGATGACCGCCGAGGATCTCGACAGCCTCGAGGACAATGTCGAGCAGATGCGCCTCGAGCTGCGCGCCGGCGACTTCGAGCAGGCGGCGCGGCTGGACTTCGAATTCCACCAGCGCATCCTCGCCGCTAGCGGCAACCAGGCGATGTTCGCCCTGGTGACCTCCAGTGCGGACATCTTCTTGGAAAGCCAGAAGCTGCCGTTCATCCGACCGGAGCGGGCGATGGAAACCTGGCAGGAGCATCGTCGCATCCTCAAGGCCCTGGCCCGGCATGCCGCCGGCCCGGCGCAAAAGGCCATGCAGCAGCACATTCGCGCCGCTGCGCTGCGCACCGGCATCGCATTCGCCACCCTCGGCGATTGAGGAGTACATTAGCGGCTATTGAGAGGCTCAATCGCCCGCGCCTTTCGGTGTCAGCCAAGCCGGGCTATGATGGCGCCACTTTTTTGCTTCCGAATCACGGAGACTCATCATGAGCGAATTCATCACCAACGTCAGCGATGCCAGCTTCGACCAGGATGTCATCCAGGCCGAAGGTCCGGTTCTGGTCGACTACTGGGCTGAGTGGTGCGGCCCGTGCAAGATGATCGCGCCGGTGCTCGACGAGATCGCCAAGGACTATCAGGGCAAGCTGAAGATCTGCAAGCTGAACATCGACGAGAACCAGGAAACCCCGCCGAAGTACGGCGTGCGCGGTATCCCGACCCTGATGCTGTTCAAGAACGGCAACGTCGAAGCGACCAAGGTCGGCGCCCTGTCCAAGTCGCAGCTGGCTGCGTTCCTCGACAGCAACATCTGAGTTTCGCCGCTCTGGAAGAAGCCCCGCCTTGCGCGGGGTTTTTTCGTTTTCAGGGCTAGACGCTGTTTTTTCACGGTGTTAAATTCGGCCTCGCTGCATTTCCTTATGCAGCCCTCTGCATGCCGTCGCCGATTCATTCCTACTCGAACTCGTTCGCGATCCTGTCGCCTTCTCTGCGGCGCGGCCTCTCAAGCTAACAGCTTTCTTCTCCTCTCGATGATCATGTCATTCCTATGAATCTGACCGAACTCAAGCAAAAGCCGATTGCCGAACTGCTGGACATGGCCGAACAGATGGGCCTGGAAAACATGGCTCGTTCGCGCAAGCAGGACATCATCTTCGCCCTGCTGAAAAAGCATGCCAAAAGCGGCGAGGAAATTTCCGGCGACGGCGTGCTGGAGATTCTCCAGGACGGTTTCGGCTTCCTGCGCAGCGCCGACTCCTCCTACCTGGCCGGCCCGGACGACATCTACGTATCGCCCAGCCAGATCCGCCGTTTCAACCTGCGTACCGGTGACACCATCGTCGGCAAGATCCGTCCGCCGAAGGAAGGCGAGCGTTACTTCGCCCTGCTCAAGGTCGACAGCATCAACTTCGACCGCCCGGAAAACGCCAAGAACAAGATCCTGTTCGAGAACCTCACGCCGCTGTTCCCCAACAAGCGCCTGACCATGGAAGCCGGCAACGGCTCCACCGAGGACATCACCGGCCGCGTGATCGACCTCTGCGCGCCGATCGGCAAGGGCCAGCGTGGCCTGATCGTCGCCCCGCCGAAAGCGGGCAAGACCATCATGCTGCAGAACATCGCCTCGAACATCACGCGTAACAACCCTGAAGTGCACCTGATCGTTCTGCTGATCGATGAGCGCCCGGAAGAAGTGACCGAGATGCAGCGCACCGTGCGCGGTGAAGTGGTCGCCTCCACCTTCGACGAGCCGCCGACCCGCCACGTGCAGGTCGCCGAAATGGTGATCGAGAAGGCCAAGCGCCTGGTCGAGCACAAGAAGGACGTGGTCATCCTGCTCGACTCCATCACCCGTTTGGCGCGTGCCTACAACACCGTGATCCCCAGCTCCGGCAAGGTCCTCACCGGCGGTGTCGACGCCCACGCCCTGGAGAAGCCCAAGCGCTTCTTCGGCGCCGCGCGCAACATCGAGGAAGGCGGCAGCCTGACCATTCTCGCCACCGCGCTGATCGAAACCGGCTCGAAGATGGACGAGGTGATCTACGAGGAATTCAAGGGCACCGGCAACATGGAGCTGATCCTGGACCGCCGCGTGGCCGAGAAGCGTACCTTCCCGGCGATCAACATCAACAAGTCCGGCACCCGTCGCGAAGAATTGCTGACCGGCGAGGAAGAGCTGTCGCGCATGTGGATCCTGCGCAAGCTGCTGCACCCGATGGACGAGATCGCTGCCATCGAATTCCTCATCGACAAGCTGAAAGCGACCAAGACCAACGATGAGTTCTTCCTATCGATGAAGCGCAAGTAAGAGGATCTACTGCGCGGAGGTGATGCTGCGTTAAAAACAGACTCGAGATGCTCATGTACAGTCGTACACTCCGCTCTCTCGCCTGTTTTTGCCTTGCCTGACCTCCGCTCGCTACGATCCGATTGCACTGCCACGAGGCCGGGGAAACCCGGCCTTGTCGTTTCCGCAGGCTTCTCAAGCCTTCTGAAAGCCCGACTTCGGCGCTAAACTTTGCGGCCGACCCAAGCCCGCCCGACACGAGGCTACTGCATGCAGTATCGCGATCTGCGCGACTTCATCCGCGAACTGGAAAAGCGCGGCGAACTCAAGCGTATTCAGACCCCGGTTTCGCCCATTCTGGAAATGACCGAAATCTGCGACCGCACCCTGCGCAAGGGCGGGCCGGCGCTGCTGTTCGAAAAGCCCACCGGCTTCGCCGTGCCGGTGCTCGGCAACCTGTTCGGCACACCCAAGCGCGTGGCCCTCGGCATGGGCGCCGAGGACGTTGCCGAGCTGCGCGAGATCGGCAAGCTGCTGGCGTTCCTCAAGGAGCCGGAGCCGCCCAAGGGGCTCAAGGACGCCTGGAGCAAGCTGCCGATCTTCAAGAAGGTCATTTCCATGGCGCCCAAGGTGGTCAAGGACGCGCCCTGCCACGAGGTGATCGAGGAAGGTGAGGACGTCGACCTGAACCGGCTGCCGATCCAGCACTGCTGGCCGGGCGACGTGGCGCCGCTGATCACCTGGGGGCTGACCATCACCAAGGGGCCGAACAAGGAACGGCAGAACCTCGGCATCTACCGTCAGCAGGTGATCGGCCGCAACAAGGTAATCATGCGCTGGCTCAGCCACCGTGGTGGCGCGCTGGATTACCGCGAGTGGTGCCAGAAGCATCCGGACAAGCCCTACCCGGTCTGCGTTGCGCTTGGCGCGGACCCGGCGACCATTCTCGGCGCCGTGACGCCAGTGCCCGATACGCTTTCCGAATACGCCTTCGCCGGCCTGCTGCGCGGTCATCGCACCGAGCTGATCAAGGCCGTCGGCAGCGACCTGCAGGTGCCGGCCAGCGCCGAGATCGTGCTCGAGGGCGTGATCCATCCGGGCGAGACCGCGCCGGAAGGCCCCTACGGCGATCACACCGGCTACTACAACGAGGTGGACACCTTCCCGGTTTTTACCGTCGAGCGCATCACCCGCCGCCGCGAGCCGATCTACCACAGCACCTACACCGGCCGGCCGCCGGATGAACCGGCAATCCTCGGCGTGGCGCTGAACGAGGTGTTCGTGCCTATCCTGCAGAAGCAGTTCCCCGAGATCACCGACTTCTACCTGCCGCCGGAAGGCTGCTCCTACCGCATGGCGGTGGTGACCATGAAGAAGCAGTACCCGGGCCACGCCAAGCGCGTAATGCTGGGTGTGTGGTCGTTCCTGCGACAGTTCATGTACACCAAGTTCGTTATCGTCACCGACGACGATATCAACGCACGGGACTGGAATGACGTGATCTGGGCGATTACCACGCGCATGGACCCCAAACGCGACACGGTGATGATCGACAACACGCCGATCGACTACCTCGATTTCGCCTCGCCGATCTCGGGCCTGGGCTCGAAGATGGGCCTGGACGCTACCCACAAGTGGCCGGGCGAGACCAGCCGCGAATGGGGCCGCGCCATCGAGAAGGATCCGGCCGTGGTGGCACGTATCGATGCACTCTGGGGCGAGCTGGGAATCGATTGATGAACGTCACCCTGCAACCTTCCGGCGTCACCCTGGCCCTGCAGCCGGGCGAGCGCATCCTCGATGGCGCCCGCCGCCTCGGCTACGACTGCCCGCAGAGCTGCCGCAACGGCAACTGCCACATCTGCGCCGCCTTGCTGGTGGAAGGGCGGGTGCGGCAGAACGGCGCCGAGCTGGATCACGGCGAGCTGTTCACCTGCCTGGCCGAGCCACTGGAAGACTGCGTTCTGCACTGGGATGGCGTGCTGGCGCCGGGTGAGCTGCCGGTGCGCGAACTGAGCTGCCAGCTGATCGAGTGCCAGGACGTGGGCGGCGACGTGTTCCGTGTGCGCCTGCGCGCGCCGGCCGGCAGGGTGCCGCGCTACCACGCCGGGCAGTACCTGCTGTTGCAGCGGCACGACGGCGAGATGGCCGCGTTCTCCCTGGCCTCGGCGCCGCACAGTGGTCGCGAGCTGGAGCTGCATATCCTGGCCCGCGACGACAATACCCGGGCATTGCTCGCCCATCTGCGCGAGCAGGGGTTGGCCCGCGTGCAGCTGCCGTTCGGCGATACCCACCTGGCCGAGCTGCCGGACGGACCGCTGGTGCTGATCGCTGCCGGCACCGGCATGGCGCAGATGCACAGCCTGATCGAGCACTGCCGCGCCACGGGTTTTGCCCATCCGGTGCATCTGTACTGGGGCGCGCGTCGAGCGGACGACTTCTACGCGCTGCCGCACTGGACCGACTGGCAGCGTCTGGGCAATCTGCACCTGCATCAGGTGGTCAGCGATCAGCGCGGCTGGCCGGGCCGTTGCGGCCTGCTGCACGAGGCGGTGCGCGAGGACTTTCCCGACCTCAAGGCGCTGCACGTCTACGCCAGCGGCTCGCCAGCGATGGTCTATGCCACGCTCGACGCCCTGGTCGAAGCCGGCATGGACGCGCGCCAGATGCGCGCCGACGTGTTCGCCTACGCGCCGCGGCCGTAGCCGCACGGGCGGGCGCAAACCGCCCGGCGCGGTTCAGTAAACCCTCACCACCGCCTTGTGTCCCTTGGGTTTGGCTGTCCCGGCCGGGCTCGCCGCACCGATTAAAGTTGGCACTTTCTGATTCGATGCCGAGTCGTAACTGATGTAGGGATGGCGAAGCCTCAAGCTTTGCCGGGCGCTGGCTTCGCAGCCGCCTCATGCCCTGCGCACGAACGGCAGCTGGACATGGCTGCCGGCTCCAGGCGCGCCGCCTCAGCGTTGGCCGCCACCGACATGCGAGGAAATTGCCATGGGCTTGGGAACCATCCTGCTGATCATTCTGATCCTGATGCTGATTGGTGCCATCCCGGCATGGCCGCATAGCCGCAGTTGGGGCTACGGGCCTACCGGTGGCCTTGGGCTGGTGCTGGTCATAGTACTGGTGCTACTGCTGCTCGGTTACATATGAGCCAGCGCCTGCGTCGCTGACGCAGGCAGGCACCCTCGGCGGCTCTCGCCGCTGAGGGCCGGCTCGGGCCGGCAGCTGCCCCATTCGCCCCAGTCGCCCGGTTTTCGCAGAGGGTCAGTTGGAGCCGGGGAGTTCGTCCTTTGAAGACTCAGCGTCGCAGGAGCGAGTCATTCCCGCCCCTGAGCACCTAGCGAACCTGCACCACCACCTTGCCCACTGCCTTGCGCTGGCCGAGGGCGTTTATCGCCTCACCGCCGCGTTCCAGCGGGAAGGTCTGCGAGACCAGGGGGCTCAGCTTGCCTTCGGCGTGCCAGGCGAACAGCTGCTGGAAGTTCTCGGCATTGTCCTGCGGCTGGCGCTGGGCGAAGGAGCCCCAGAACACGCCGACCAGGGAGGCACCCTTGAGCAGCGGCAGGTTGGCCGGCAGCGCCGGAATGCCGCCGCCTGCGGCGAAACCCACGACCAGGAAGCGGCCGTTCCAGGCGATGCTGCGGAAGGCTTCCTCGAACAGCGCGCCGCCCACCGGGTCGTAGATCACGTCTACGCCCTGGCCGCCGGTGAGTTTCTTCACCTCATCCTTCAGGCTCTGCTCGCTGTAGTTGATCAGCTCATCGGCGCCTGCCTTGCGCGCCACTTCCAGCTTCTCGGCGCTGCTCGCCGCGGCGATCACCCTGGCGCCCATGGCCTTGCCGATTTCCACCGCCGCCAGGCCGACGCCGCCGGAGGCGCCGAGCACCAGCAGGGTCTCGCCGGGCTTGAGGCCGGCGCGCTGCTTGAGCGCGTGCATCGAGGTGCCGTAGGTCATGCCGAAGGCGGCCGCGGTGGTCAGGTCCATGCTCTTGGGCACTGGCAGCACGTTATAGGCCGGCACCGCCACCTCTTCGGCGAAGCCGCCCCAGCCGGTCAGCGCCATGACCCGATCACCGGGGCGCAGGTGGCTGACCTTCTCGCCCACCGCCTTGACCACGCCGGCCGCCTCACCGCCCGGTGCGAAGGGGAAAGGCGGCTTGAACTGGTACTTGCCCTCGATGATCAGGGTGTCGGGAAAGTTGACCCCGGCGGCGTGAACTTCGATCAGCACTTCGTTCTTTTTCGGCTCGGGGCTGGCGATGTCTTCCAGAACCAGGGTTTCGGCGGGGCCGAAGGCTTTGCACAACAGGGCTTTCATGGGGTCGTTCCTCTTGCGGGATGCCAGGCAGTGTAGGAGCGGGGGGGCCGGGGTCAACGAGCATGCCCGCCTCTGATAGCTCGGCATAAGCCTTGGGTGCCGGCCCGTGGATGGCTATGCTAGGCGCATCCCAGATGGAGTGACCGCCCGTGAGAGTCCTGAGTGCCCTGCTGTTGAGTCTGTCGCTGTGCCTGCCTGCCCTGGCTTCTTCGGAAAAGAAGGAAGAGGTGCCGCAGACGCTCTACTACAACCTGGTGCCCGCGCTGATCGGCAACCTTGCCGATGGCGGCAACCGCCTGAAGTTCTTCAAGGCCGACGTGGCCCTGCGCGTCAACGGCGCCGAGGCCGAGGCGCGGATCAAGCATCACGACCCGCTGATCCGCCACCAGCTGGTGCTGCTGTTCTCGGCGCAGACCAGCGAGAGCATCAACGCCCCCGATGGCCGTGAGAATCTGCGCCTGGAAGCACTCAAGCAGGTGCAGCAGGCGTTGACCGCGGAAGAGGGCAAGCCGGTGGTGGAAGACCTGCTGTTCAACAACCTGATCATCCAGTAGCAGCAGGCCGTAGCCCGGATGAAGTCCCGCGCGGCATTTCCGGGTGGCGTACGGGCTACGCCATCTGCGCCAGGGTCTTGCGAAAGCGGCTAAGCGCGGCGAGGAAGAACAGCGTGCCGATCACGGCGATGGTCAGCAGTTGCGGCCAGACGATGGCCAGCCCGGCACCGCGGTAGAGAATGGCCTGGGCCAGGTCGACGAAGTGGGTGGTCGGCGCCGCCAGCATGATTTGCTGCACCAGCTCCGGCATGCTCTCGCGCGGTGTGGTGCCGCCGGAAAGAATCTGCAGCGGCAGCAGCACCAGGATGATCAGCAGGCCCAACTGCGGCATCGAGCGCGCCACGGTGCCGAAGAAGATGCCCATCGAGGTGGTGGCGAACAGGTGCAGCGCCGCGCCTGCCAGAAACAGCGCCAGCGAACCCTCGATCGGTACCTGCAGCCAGCCCTGTACCACCAGCAGCAGCGACAGCGCGGCGGCCGTCAGCACCACCAGGCCCATGGACCAGACCTTGGCCAGCATGATCTGCAGCGGCGTCACCGGCATCACCAGCAGGTGCTCCACCGTGCCGTGTTCGCGCTCGCGGATCAGCGCCGCGCCGGTGAGGATGATCGACAGCATGGTGATCTGGTTGATCACCTCCATCACCGAGCCGAACCAGGCGCGGGTCAGGTTGGGATTGAACGCCACCCGCACGACCAGCTCGGCCGGCTGTTGCGCCTCGCCGCGGTAGCGACGGACGAACTCGGCCACCTCGCTGGCGCCGATGCTCTGGATATAGCCGGCGCCGGTGAAGGCCATGCTCACCTGGGTGGCATCGACGTTGAGCTGAATCGCCGGGCTGCGGCCGGCCAGCACGTCGCGCTGGAAGTCCGGCGGAATGTTCAGGGTGAAGGTGTAGCGCCCGGAATCCATGCCCTGATCCATCTGGCTCAGGTCGATACGCTCGGGCGTGCGGAAATAGGGCGGCTGGAAGGCCTGGATCAGCCGTTCGGAGAGCTGCGACTGGTCCTCGTCGACTACCGCGATGGCCGCGTTGTGCAGGCTCTCCGGGATGCTGGTGGCGGCCGAGTACACGCCCATGCTGAAGGCCCAGAGAATCAGCAGCACCAGCGCCAGGTCGTGCTGCAGGCTGCGCAGCTCCTTGATGCCGAGGTGGAAGATGTTGCCCAGGCTCTCCATCAGACCTCCTGTTTGCGCAGCAGGCTGGCGCTGAGCAGGGTCAGCAGCGGGATGGTCAGCAGCAAGGCGGCGAAGTAGCCGAGCATGTCCTGCAGCTCCAGCGCCTTGGAGAACAGCCCGCGGCTGATCACCAGAAACTGCGAGGTCGGGTAGAGCTGGCCGACCAAGGCGCCGATCCCTTCCAGCGAGGCCACCGGATAGATCAGCCCGGAGAACTGGATGGCCGGCACCAGGGTGGCGATGGCGGTGCCGAACACGGCGGCGATCTGACTGTTGGTGAAGGTCGACATGAGCAGGCCGAGGCCGGTGGCGCAGGCCAGATAGAGCAGGGCGCCGAGTGCCAGGGTGAAGGGACTGCCCTTGAGCGGCACGTCGAACACCGTGACCGCCAGCAGCACCAGCAGGGCGCAGTTGAACAGGCCCAGGCCGATATAGGGCAACTGCTTGCCGAGCAGGAATTCCAGGCGGGTGACCGGCGTGACGTAGAGGTTGATGATCGAACCCAGCTCCTTCTCGCGCACCACGCCAAGGGCGGTGAGCATCGCCGGAATCAGCATCAGCAGCAGGGGAATCACCGCCGGCACCATGGCCTTGAGGCTCTCCACGTCCGGGTTGTAGCGGTAGCGCACTGCAAGCGTGGCGGCGTTGGCCGCTTGCGGCTGCGGCGAACGCCGCGCCAGCTCGCTCAGGTAGTGCTGATGCAGGCCGGTCACGTAGCCCTTGATGGTTTCGGCGCGGGTCGGCATGGCGCCATCGATCCACATGCCGATCTGCGGGTTGGCGCCACGCTTGAGGTCGCGGCCGAAGTGCGGCGGAATCTCCACCGCCAGGCTGATGTCGCCATTGCGCAGGCGTCGTTCCAGTTCGTCGTAATTGGAGAGCGGCGCCTTCTCCAGGAAGTAGCGCGAGCCGGAGAGGTTGCGGTGGTATTCCTGGCTGGTGGTGGTCTGGTCGCGATCGAGCACGGCGAAGCTCAGATCCTCCACGTCGAGGCTGATGCCGTAGCCGATGATAAACAGCAGCAACACCGTACCGAGCAGGGCCATGCCGCCGCGAATCGGGTCGCGGCGCAGCTCCAGCGCCTCGCGCCGGGCATAGCTGAGCAGGCGGCGCAGGCTGAAGTGCTGACGCTGCGGCTGAGCGGGCTGTTCCAGGGGCGGCGCCTCGCTGACCGGCTGTTCGCCGACCGCCTCCTGCAGGTAGGCGATGAAGGTGGCCTCCAGGCTGTCCAGCCCGCGTTTTTCCATCAGCCCCTGCGGCGTGTCGCTGTCCAGCACGCGGCCGGCGTGCATCAGCGAGATGCGGTCGCAGCGCTGCGCCTCGTTCATGAAGTGGGTGGAGATGAAGATGGTCACGCCGTCCTGGCGCGACAGATCGAGCATCAGTTGCCAGAAGCCGTCGCGGGCCACCGGATCGACGCCCGAGGTGGGCTCGTCGAGGATCAGGATCTCCGGCTTGTGGATCACCGCCACGGCCAGCGACAGGCGCTGGCGAATGCCCAGCGGCAGACGCTCGGGAAGCATGTCCATGACCTCGCCGAGGTTGAAGCGCGCGGCCATCTGCCTTACGCGCGGCTTGATCTCGGCGGTCGGCACGTGGAACAGCTGGGCATGCAGCACCAGGTTCTGCCGCACCGTCAGCTCGCCGTACAGGGAGAACGCCTGCGACATGTAGCCGACGCGCTTGCGCGTAGCCATGTCGCGCGGATCCACCGCCTGGCCGAACAGCAGCGCCTCGCCCTCGCTGGCCGGCAACAGGCCGGTGAGCATCTTCATGGTGGTGCTCTTGCCGCAGCCGTTGGAGCCGAGAAAACCGAAGATCTCGCCGCGGCGGATGCGGAACGACACCGAATCGACCGCGACGAAATCACCGAAGCGCATGGTCAGGCCCTTGGCTTCGATGGCGATCTCGTTGCTGTCTTGCAAGGGCGGAATCACCACCTGCTGATGGCCGCGGCGGCGCTCTTCGGGCAGCAGGGCGATAAAGGCCTGCTCCAGGCTGGCGCTATGGGTGCGGGCGCGCAGTTCGCCTGGGCTGCCTTCGGCCAGCACGCGGCCGGCGTCCATCGCCACCAGATGGTCGAAGCGCTCGGCCTCCTCCATGTAGGCGGTGGCCACCAGCACGCTCATCTGCGGACGCTGCCGGCGAATGCGCGCGATCAGTTCCCAGAACTGGTTGCGCGACAACGGATCGACGCCGGTGGTCGGCTCGTCGAGGATCAGCAGATCCGGGTCATGAATCAGCGCGCAGCACAGCCCGAGCTTCTGCTTCATGCCGCCGGACAGCTTGCCCGCCGGGCGCTCACGAAAGGCCGCCATGCCGGTGCTGCGCAGCAGGTCGTCGATGCGCCGCTCGCGCTCGGCGGCGTCCTGGCCGAACAGACGGCCGAAGAAATCCAGGTTCTCGAACACCGACAGCGTCGGGTAGAGGTTCTTGCCCAGGCCCTGCGGCATATAGGCGATATGCGGGCAGACGTTGCGGCGATGGCGCGCCGTGGCCATATCACCGCCCAGTACCTCGACGCTGCCGTCCTGAATCTTGCGCGCCCCGGCGATCAGCGCCAGCAGGCTGGACTTGCCGACGCCGTCCGGGCCGATCAGGCCGACCATGCGCTGCGCCGGCAGCGCCAGCTCGATGGCGTCGAGGGCGCGGGTCTGGCCGTAGCGCAGGCCGACACCGCTCAGGCGGGCGACCGGCGCGTTCATTGCGGAACCTTGATCGCCAGATGCGCGGGCCACTCGGCGTCAGGATCGAGGCGCAGATAGGCCATGCCGGGCACGCCGGTCTTGACCTGCTGCAGGTGCTTGCTCAACAGCTCGGGATCGATGCGTGCCTTGACCCGGAACATCAGTTTCTCGCGCTCGTTGGCGGTCTCCACGGTCTTCGGCGTGAACTGGGCGACGCTGGCGACATAGCTGACCCTGGCCGGGATCACGTACTGCGGCGCGGCGTCGATCACCAGGCGCACCTCGCTGCCCAAGGCAACGCGGCCGGCCTGGCGCTCGGGCAGGAAGAAGGTCATGTAGACGTCGGTGAGATCCACCAGATTGAGCAGCTTGCCGCCGGCGCCGAGCACCTCGCCCGGCTGGGTCACGCGGTACTGCACGCGGCCGGTGCGTGGCGCCCTGAGCAGGCCGTCGTCGATGTCCACCTGCAGCCGTTCGACGCTGGCGCGGGCCGCCTCGGTGGCCGATTGCGCCTCGATGGCCTGCGACT
>NZ_JAODYT010000054.1:0-30491 GCF_029834875.1 Pseudomonas sp. GD04158
CTACGTAGTAGTGCTTTATCGGCATCAATAAAAAGGCCACCTGGAGGTGGCCTTTGCTGTTTCTGGGCAATGATCAATCGCCGCGGTATTCGCAGCCGCTGGTGCAGGTTTCGTGGATGCGTACCCGCGACAGTTCCGGCAGCAGCGGTTTGACCTGCTGCCAGATCCACTTGGCCAGTACTTCGCTGGTGGGGTTTTCCAGGCCGGGTATGTCGTTCAGGTAGTTGTGGTCGAGCTGCTCGTAGATCGGTTTGAAAATCGCCTTGATCTCGGAAAAGTCGCGAATCCAGCCGGTGTAGGGATCGACTTCACCTTCGATGTACAGGGCAACGCGGAAGGAGTGGCCATGCAGGCGGCCGCATTTGTGGCCTTCCGGCACGTGTGGCAGGCGGTGAGCCGCCTCGAAGATGAACTCTTTGAACAATTCCACTGTACAGCGCTCGCGTAAGACTGCCGAAAATCCGGCTTTGAGCCGCGCAGTTTATCAGGTCTCTTCGGCTGTCTGGGCACTCAGCAGTCGGCGAATCTCTTGCGCCACGTAGTGATGAAAGCGTGGGTCGTGCCAATAAGCCAAGTGGCTAAGCGGGGTATGACGTAGGTACCAGGGACCTACCGCCATGGCGCGATCTTCATGGACCCGCTCGGTATAGCCTGGAACGGGTCGAAGCGGGTAGCCAAGCGGGTCAGCCGGTGCGTACAGGTTCAGCCAGCGAGCCTGCTGTCGCATCGGCTCGGTCAGGCAATGGCCGGGGAAGCGGATGGGTTGCACCGGATCGTAAGCGAAGGTGAATAGGGGAATATTGCAGCCGAAGGTGATGATGCCCGCGAGCGTCTCGAGGGCCAGGAAGGGGTCAAGAGGGCAGCTTGGCGTGGCGTTGAGTTTCTGCTGGTCCCAGGCGTAGTTGGAGAATATGTGCCCGCCCAACGAGTGGGCCACGACCAGTAGCGGTGTCTGCGGATCAACCTGGGCGCGCAGGGCGTTCAGGCCATTGCGCACACACTGATGAACTTCCTGGTAGGTGGTGTCGTAGGCTTCGCTGACCTTGCGATAGCCGGCAGCATCACCCAGAAACAGGGTGACCGCTCGACGCAACCAGCGCCATGTGACCGGCTCATGCGCGAGCCTGGCGAGAAAGGCTTCTTCGCGCTTGTCGAGCACGCTGGCCCAGTAAAGCGTCTGGAACGCCACCTGTTTGGCATCGTCGCCCAGTCTTTGGCGAAGGCCCAGAATCAGGCTCTGCGCGAATAGATGCTGACCTTCGAGGTCGCGACTGTCCGGCTGCTTGCCTATGCCATGAATGATTGCAACTGCCAGCTTCATAGCTCCTCCCTGATCCGAAGCAGACTACGTGGAGCTGAAGCTTGCGTCCATCAGAGGGGCTGCAGGCGCTCGGCCAGGCGTCCACTTTCGACCAGTTCGAGGAACTCGTCGCCCAGACGCACGCTTTCCGCCATCGCTTTGCGCCAGTACTGCTCGCGACCGGTATCGTTGCCCAGATAGCGCTTGAAGTCGGTACGGTCGGGGAGTTTGCCGTGCGGCAGGCGGGCCAGGTAGTCGCGAGAGGGCGCCAGCAGCAGGACGTCCTGCAGGCGGTTGCGGTCGCCGCGGCGCCACGGCATGCCCTTGTCGAACCAGCCAGGGATCACCCGGTCGGTGAAGTGCGGGTAGAGCACGATATCCTCGCCGTGATAGGGCAGGTCGAGGTGATAGTCGAGCAGCCCGCCGTCACGGTAGGCGCCTGGCTCCAGGCCGGGAATTTCGCGAATCGCTTCCATCACCATGGGTATCGAGCCGGAGGCGAGCAGGGCCTGGCGCAGGTTCTGCGCCGTCAGCGCATGAAAATGCGAGCGGAAGTCGCTCAGCTGCGCCAAGGGCGGCAGCTGCCGCGCATCATGCAGGATCACCCGATCAAAATGACGCCCCAGGCGCTGGCGAGCGAGCAGGTTGTTACCAATCACCGAGGACAGCCCAAGGCTGAGCTTGCCGCGATGGTCGTGCTGCAGCAGGCCATGGCTTTTCACCACGACGATGTGCAGCCGATAGTGCGGGTTGGCGACGATGCTCGCATCCTGATCGGCGAGAAGCTCGTGGAGCATCTGCCGGCAACTGCCGGAAACATCGGCCATGCTCACGCCCTTGGCGAAGCGCTGGGCGGTATACAGCTCACCGAGGCGGCGAATGCCGGCAGACGGATCGGGCAGGCAGGCGCTGGCGAAGCGCCAGGACCCGATGGAGGCGCCGATCAGGGCGCGCTCGCGGGGCGCACGTGCCAGCCAGTCGCCAAACAGCGCCAGATCCAGCCCCTGGATGCCGATGCCCTTGGGGCCACCCGCAGCGCCGGGCAGAATGCCGACGTCCGCCGGGCTCAGGCCATCCTGGCGAATGCGCGCCAGGGCACGGGGACCCGCCTTGATGGTCAGGGCCGGGGATTTGATATGGATCGCGCTCATGTTCGCCTCCTTTCGCAGCAGGCGATTATAGAGCGCTGGGCGGGCAGGCCAAGCGACTTCACGGGGTGAATGACATGACCCGAATTCAGCTTGAGTTAAGTGCCTGGGCCTAGAGTGACAGGCATGGATTCAGCTGACGGAGAGACTCATGAACCGATTAATCAGCCTTGCGACACTTGTCACCCTTGCCGGTGTGGTTACCATTGCCCAAGCCCGCGATCTTGGCCCGGACGAAGCAAAGCGTCTGCAGGATGCCGGCACCATCAAATCTTTCGAGCAGCTCGATGAAGCGATCCTTGCCCAGCACCCTGGCGCGCGTATCGAGGAAACCGAGCTTGAAGACGAATACGGCCGCTACATCTACCAGGTGGACCTGCGAGATGCTCAGGGGCAACAGTGGGATCTGGAGCTGGACGCCAGCACCGGGGAAATTCTCAAGAACCACCAGGACGATTGATGAACCTGCGTAGCACCCTCGCACTTGCGCTGATCCTCACCTGCGGTTTGGCGGCCGCTCCGGGTCTGGCCCGCGACCTCGATCAGGACGAGGCGCTGCGCCTGCGCCGCGAGGGCGTGATCATGCCGTTCGAGCAGTTGATGCAGCATGTCGGGCAGGCCTATCCCGGTTCGACATTGCTGGAGGCCGAACTGGAGGAAGAGGACGGAATACTGGTGTACGAGGTGGAAATCCTCACTCTCCAGGGTGTGGTGCGTGAACTGGAACTGGATGCCCGCAACGGCAACATCCTGAAGGACGAGGAAGACGACTGATGCGCCTGTTGCTGGTGGAGGATCACGTACCCCTGGCCGATGAGCTGACCGCCAGCCTGACGCGCCAAGGGTACGCCGTGGACTGGCTGGCCGATGGCCGCGATGCTGCCTATCAGGGCGCCAGCGAGCCGTACGACCTGATCATTCTCGACCTCGGTCTGCCGGGCAAGCCTGGCCTGGAGGTGTTGCAGGAGTGGCGTGCCGGCGGCCTGGCGACGCCAGTACTGGTGCTGACTGCGCGTGGCTCCTGGGCCGAGCGCATCGAGGGGCTCAAGGCCGGTGCCGACGACTACCTGACCAAACCTTTTCATCCCGAGGAACTGGCTCTGCGCATCCAGGCGCTGTTGCGCCGTGCCCATGGCCTGGCCAACCAGCCGCAACTGGAAGCCGCCGGTCTGCAGCTGGACGAGAGCCGTCAGTGCGTGACCTCTGGCGGTGAGGTCATCGACCTGACGGCCGCCGAGTTTCGTCTTCTGCGCTATTTCATGCTGCATCCCGGGCAGATCCTGTCCAAGAGTCATCTGGCCGACCACCTCTACGACGGGGAAACCGAACGCGATTCCAATGTCATCGAGGTGCACGTCAACCGTCTGCGCGGCAAGCTCGGGCGCAACGTGATCGAGACGCGTCGAGGCCAGGGTTATCGCTTTACCGGAGAACGGGGTTGAGGTCGATTCAGCGCCGGCTGAGCCTGGGGCTGGCCGGTGCGCTGCTGCTGGTCGGATTGATTCTGGCGCAGGCCAGCCTGTGGGTATTCGACCGCGGTCTGCGTGCTTACCTGGAGGAAGACCTGCGCGACGAGGCGCAGGGGCTGCTCGCCGCTCTGGTGCGTGGGCCGGCAGGGCTGCAGCTGGACGAGCGACGTCTGGACCCCTCATTTCAGCGGCAGTTTTCCGGGCACTATTTCCGCATCGACTTCTCCGACCGTAGCTGGCGTTCGCGCTCGCTCTGGGACCGCGAGCTGCTCAAGCCGGATACCCAGGGCATGCAGGTGGAGCTGGGCGATGGCCCGCAAGGTCAGCGTCTGCTGATCTACCGCGCCGATTACCGCCGCTATGGCGAGAATCTGTCGATCAGCGTGGCCCAGGACTATCAGCCGATCCTGCAGAGCTTTCGCCGCATGCAGTGGTTGGGGCTGGGCATGGGCGGGGCGGCGCTGCTGCTGATTCTTGTCGCCCAGCGCTACACCGTGCGCCGCGCGCTACGGCCGCTGGAGCAGGTGCGGCGGCAGATCGCCCAGCTGCAGCAGGGCCGCCGCTCCGATCTGGATGCCGAGGTGCCCGAGGAACTGGAGCCGCTGGTGGCGCAGATCAATCACCTTCTGGCTCATACCGAAGACACCCTGAAGCGCTCGCGCAACGCCCTGGGCAACCTTGGCCACGCCCTGAAAACGCCCTTGGCGGTGCTGATCAGCCTGGCCGGACGCGAGGAGCTGAGGGCACATCCGCAATTGCGCGCCAGCCTGCGCGAACAACTGGAGCAGATCGAGCAGCGTCTCAGCCGCGAGCTGGGTCGTGCGCGTCTGGCCGGCGAGGTGCTGCCCGGCGCGCGTTTCGACTGTGCCCAGGAGCTGCCCGGCCTGTTCGCCACCCTGGCGATGATTCATGACCGCGGTTTGCATCTGGAATGGCAGGCGCCGGAGGGCCTGATAGTGCCGCGGGACCGCGAGGATCTGCTGGAGCTGCTGGGCAACCTGCTGGACAACGCCTGCAAGTGGGCCGAGCAGCAGGTGCTGCTCTCGGTGGAGGAGGTCGCCGACGGCCATCGGCTGCTCGTCGATGACGATGGCCCCGGCATCGATGCCGAGCGGCGCGAGGCCGTGCTCGGCCGCGGTACCCGTCTGGACGAGCAGGTGGCAGGGCATGGCCTGGGCCTCGGTATCGTGCGCGATATCATCGAGGCCTGGAACGGCCGTATCGAACTGCTGGACAGCCCCTTGGGCGGGCTGCGAGTGGTAGTCAGCCTGCCACGGCGTTGAACCTTTGACTCACGCCAGGCGGTCCATCGCCTGGTGGGTTAAGCGGCGCAGTGCCTTACGGGGCGTGCACCGCTGTCTCTTACATGCCGTTAGCGAAGGCCGGATTGGCGAAGGTGATGGCCGCGCGTACCGGCTGCAGGGCGTGGGCGTAACGCACCAGCACGTCGAGGGCATAGTCGATACGGGCGCGGATGCGCTCGTCGGCCTCGTCCACCGGCTGCGGACCGTTCAGTACCTTCTCCACCTGGCGCACGATCAGGTGCTCCGGCAGATAGCACAGGCGGCAGTTCTTGTAGCTCGAGGCGCGCAGCTCGCTGATCGGATAGGCGCCACCGATGCCGGAGGAAACGCCCACCAGCAGGCCCGGCTTGTGCGCCAGCTCGGCCTTGCTGGCGTAGATGAAGAAGTTCTTGATGGCCGGGCAGGCCATGCCGTTCCACTCCGGTGCGATGATCACCACGGCGTCGGCGGCTGCCAGCTGCTGCTGATACATGGCCCAGGGGCCGGCATCTTCGGCGGGCCACAGCGGCAGCGGGGCCAGACCCAGATCGATGATGCTGCTGGTGTCCTGGCTGGTATAGCCCAGCTCGATCAACCGCTGGCGCAGCACCCGCGCGACCTTCCCCGATTGGCTGTTGTTGCGGCTGGAGCCGGCGACCAAGGCGATATTGAGCATGCTGCTTCCCCCGAAAAAAGAACGCAGGCTAGGCGATAGCCTGCCTGCGCCGCAAGGGAAGCGCCGCCATGGCGTCATGTCCGCCTCTGCGCCGGCCGGATTTCGGTGCGCACGGCGCACCCTACGGGTGTCAGACGCGGAACTGATCCATCAGGCTCTGCTGGTGATTGGCCAGGCGGTTGAGGTTCTGGCTGACCTGCGCCGACTCGTCGGCCTGCGCGGTAATGGCCTCGGTGACGTCGCGGATCGAGGCGACGTTGCGGTTGATCTCCTCGGCCACCGAACTCTGCTCCTCCGCGGCGCTGGCGATCTGCAGGTTCATGTCGGTGATCAGGCTGACGGCCTGACCGATGCGCTGCAGCGCCGCCACGGCCTGGCTGACTTGCTCGACGCTGCCCTGGGCCTGGCGATGGCTGCTGTGCATGGTGCTGACCACCTCACGGGTGCCGTTCTGCAGGCCTTCGATCACCTGGCGGATTTCTTCGACCGAATCCTGGGTGCGTTTGGCCAGATTGCGCACCTCATCGGCGACCACCGCGAAGCCGCGACCGGCCTCGCCGGCACGGGCCGCTTCGATGGCTGCGTTGAGGGCGAGCAGGTTGGTCTGCTCGGCGATCGAGCGAATCACCTCGAGCACCGAGCCGATCTGCTCGCTGCTGCTGGCCAGGCCCTCGACTTCCTGCATGGCCACGTTCATTTCGTTGGCCAGCAGCTCGATGCTGCTGGTGGTCCTGTCGATCACCTGCAGGCCTTCGCGGCTGGCCTGGTCGGCGTTGCGTGCGGCCTCCGCTGCCTGTGCGGCGTTGTGCGCCACGTCTTGGGCGGTGGCGCTCATTTCCTGGAAGGCGGTGGCCACCTGATCGACCTCACGATATTGCTGCTGCATGCCGGCGCTGGTCTGGCTGGCGATGGCGGCCGACTGGTCGGCGGTGCTGCGCGCATCGAGCACGCTGCTCTTCACGTCGGCGATGATCGGCTGCAGCTTGTCGAGAAAGCGGTTGAACCAGCCGGCCAGCTCGCCCAACTCGTCCTGCCTGGCGTATGGCAGACGACGGGTCAGGTCGCCTTCGCCACTGGCGATGTCCTTGAGCATGGCGGCCACACCGAGAATCGGTCGGGTCACGCCGCGCGCCGTCAGCCACATCAGCAGCAGACCGGCCACCACCGCCAGCAGGCCCATCAGCAGGGCGGTCAGGCTGTCGCTGGCACGGTTGGCATCGAGCTGATGACCGAGCTCGATGGCGCGGGCCAGCAGCACCTTCTCCGGCACCTCGAGCAGCACGCTCCAGGGCTGGGCTTCGGGGATCGGCCTGAACGGGCTGACGACGCGCAGCATGTCGCCGTGATGCAGCTCCGCCTGGCCGCCGGCCTTGATCAGCGCGGCCAGTTCGCTGGCATGCTCGGCATAGGCTCGGGCGACCGGCAGGCTGAGCAGGCTCTGATCGCGGCTGTGGCCGGCGAGCAGGGCGCCGGGGCTGAAGATGCTGATATGGCCCTGGCCGTCGTACAGGTCGCGATTGGCCTCCAGGCTGATCTGCTGCAGGCTGGCCAGGCTGATGTCCACGCCCATCACGCCGATCACCTTGCCGTCCAGTTCCAGGGGGAAGGCGATGCTGGTCATCAGCGTCTGCTGGCCGCCGACCTCGTCGTAGTAGGGTTCCAGCACGCAGGTCTTGCGGGTTTCGCGCGGGCAGGTATACCAGGCGTTGTAGGCGACGCCGTTGGCCCCGGGCGTGGTGTCGCCGAGCAGCTGTTCGGTCATCGATTCGGACTCGAGCTGGCCCGGGGTGGGCTGCGCCCAGTACAACGAGAAACGTCCGGCGTCGTTGCTGCCCAGCTCGGCCTGGTCGGCGAACAGTTCGTCCTTGCCGTCCAGCGCGTTGGGTTCGAATACCAGGTAAAGGCCGAGCAGGGCGGGGTTGGCCTCCAGGCTGGTTCGTACCTGGCGTGTCAGGTCTTCGCGCAGGTCGAAGGCATCGAGAAAGCGTTTCTCGGCCTGTTCGCGCAGGAACAGGATCTGCCGGGAAAAGCCCTTGCCATATTGATAGGCGTCCATGAAGTAGCGCTGGATGCGCATGGCCTGCAGCTCGCCACGCGCCTGCAGACGCAGCTTGGCGCTTTCCTCCAGCATGCTGGAACTGGCCTTGTCTACCAGGGCGGCGCTGCGGCTGGACTGATACTGCGATGCTCCCACCAGCAGGGTGACGATGGCGAGCAGGCAGAGGCCGGCGAGCAGGGTGATCTTCCATTGGATCGAAAGACGGCTGAACAGCATGGTGCGTTCCTTTTCCTCGATGGACTACAGCGGGTTATCGGTGCGCGCAGGCGTTTCTTTATTTTGGTGCAGTGTGGGCGGGATTATGCACGTTTTGCTTTAAATTCTGAACGTCGCACTTTTGACAGGATAGTCCGCGTGCGGCAGAGTACGCGGCTTTTTGCACCGGCTACACCGGTGCCCGTGGTAAGTGGAGCGAGTCATGAACGCAGTGATAGCCGCCGTCGGCATCATGTTGGTCCTCAGCCTGTGCCGGGTGCACGTGGTGGTCGCGCTGATCGTCGGTGCACTGGCTGGCGGGCTGCTGGGCGGCCTGGGCGTGGAGGGCACCTTGAAGGCCTTCAACCAGGGGCTTGGCGGTGGCGCCACGGTCGCGCTGTCCTACGCCTTGCTCGGCGCCTTCGCCGTGGCCATCGCCAAGTCCGGCCTGGCCCATGCCCTGGCGGACAAGGCGCTGGCACTGGTGGGCAGACAGCAAGGCGAGGGCGGTGGCCTGCTCAAGTGGCTGCTGATCGCGCTGCTGCTGGCGGTGGCGATCGCCTCGCAGAACCTGCTACCGATCCATATCGCCTTCATTCCGCTGCTGGTGCCGCCGCTGCTTTACGTGCTGAGCAAGTTGCAGCTCGATCGGCGCCTGATCGCCTGCGTGCTGACCTTCGGCCTGATCACGCCCTACATGTTCCTGCCGGTGGGCTTCGGCGGCATCTTCCTCAACGAGATTCTCCTGGCCAACGTGGCCAAGTCCGGCGTCGACGTCACGGGCATCAGCATCACTCAGGCCATGGCCATTCCGGCGCTGGGCATGCTGGTCGGCCTGCTGGTGGCGGTGCTGTTCAGCTACCGTGGCAAGCGCGTCTACGACCTGCAGAAGATCGCCCAGGCCGAACGGGTCGACGTGCAGTACAACCCGCTGAGCCTGCTGGTGGCGGGCGTGGCCATCGCCGCGGCATTCGTCGTGCAGCTGTGGCTGGACTCGATGATCATCGGCGCCCTGGCCGGCTTCGTGATCTTCTCGGTTTCCGGGGTGGTGCGCTGGAAAGAGGCGGACGGCCTGTTCACCGAGGGCATGAAGATGATGGCCATGATCGGCTTCATCATGATCGCCGCGGCCGGCTTCGCCGAGGTGATGAAGACCACCGGCGAGGTCAAGACCCTGGTGGACAGCGCAGCGGCGCTGATCGGTCACGACAAGGCAGTCGGTGCGCTGCTGATGCTGCTGGTGGGCCTGCTGGTGACCATGGGCATCGGCTCGTCGTTTTCCACCATTCCCATCATCGCCGCGATCTTCGTGCCGCTGGGCGTGCAGCTGGGCTTCAGCCCGCTGGCCATCGTCTGCATCGTCGGCACGGCGGGGGCGCTGGGCGACGCCGGCTCGCCGGCCTCCGACTCGACGCTGGGGCCGACCTCGGGCCTGAATGTCGATGGCCAGCACAACCATATCTGGGACAGCGTGGTGCCCACCTTCCTGCATTACAACCTGCCGCTGCTGGCGTTCGGTTGGGCCGCCGCCATGCTGCTGTGAGGCGCAACTGTACGCCGGATTAAGTTCTCGGCGTCTTGGGTCGCTTAACTCTTCCACGGGGCTGCCGATAGATCGGTAGCCCCGTTTTGTTACTGCCTGGCCCATGAGGAAAAACACGATGCGTCTGACATTGAAAGCCAAGGTGATACTGCTGGCCCTGGTACCGGTAATCCTCTTCGCCCTGGTGCTCAGCGGCACGGCGGCCAGCATCCTGCAGCGTCTGGCCGCGGACGAGGTGGCCGAGACCCGTGAGCGCCTGCTGCAGGAAAAACGCAGCGAACTCGAGCACTACATCCAGATCGCCCTTGGCGCCGTGCGGGGGCTGTACGACGGCGCCAGCCAGGGCGACATGGCCAGTCGCGAGCAGGCCATCGCCATTCTCTCGAAGATCAAGTACGGCGCCGATGGCTACTTCTTCGGCCACGACTCCAACGTGGTGCGCCTGTTCCGCGGCGACAGTCCGGTGGACGTGGGCAAGAGCCTGGCCGACCGCCGCGACCCCAATGGTGTGTACATCAACCGCGAGCTGGTCAACGTGGCGAAGAACAACACCTACTTCGTCAACTATTCCTCGCCGCTGCCGGGCAACGAGTCGGTGCTGGTGCCGAAGCTGGCTTACAGCTACTACCTGCCGAAGTGGGACATGGCCCTGGGCACGGCGCTCAATCTCGATGGCATCGAGGCGCAGATCGCCGAAGTCGAGGTGGAGATCGAGCGGCGTATCGGCACCATCATCACCAGCATCGTGGTGGTGGCGGCGATTCTGCTGCTGGTCTTCGGTGTGGTCGGTGTCTGGCTGGGCAACGCCTTCCTGCGTCCGCTGCAGCAGATCAAGGCCAACCTCGACGACATCGCTGCGGGCGAGGGCGATCTGACCCGACGCTTGCCGATCACCAGCGACGACGAGCTGGGGCAACTGGCCGGCTCCTTCAACCGCTTCGTCGAGAAGGTGCACGGCCTGGTGCGGCAGATCGTCGAGATGACCGGCCAGCTCACCGAACTGGTCGGCCAGGTCTCCGAGCAGGCGCAGCGTTCCGAGCAGGCCATGGCGCAGCAGCGCCACGAGACTGACCAGGTGGCCACGGCGATCAACGAAATGTCGGCAGCCGCCCACGAGGTGGCCAAGAGCGCGCAGAACGCCGCCGAGGCGGCGCAGCAGACCGATCACGAAGGCCAGGCTGCCAAGGGCGTGGTGGATGGCAGCATCCAGCGTATCCACGCACTGGTCGAGGACATTCGCAGCAGCGGCGTGTCGCTCGACAGCCTGCAGCAGGACGTACAGTCCATCGTCAGCGTGCTGGACGTGATCCGCTCCATTGCCGAGCAGACCAACCTGCTGGCGCTCAATGCGGCCATCGAGGCCGCGCGAGCCGGCGAGGCGGGGCGTGGCTTCGCCGTGGTCGCCGACGAGGTGCGTGCCCTGGCCAGCCGCACCCAGCAGAGCACCCAGGAAATCCAGGGCATGATCGACCGCCTGCAGCAGGGCACCCAGGAGGCGGTGACCTCCATGCGCCGCTCCAGCGATGCCGGTGAGGTCACCAGCGAGCAGGCCAACAAGGCTGGCGCCTCGCTGGATGCCATCGCCCACCTGATCGCCACCATCAACGCGATGAACGCGCAGATCGCCAGCGCCGCCGAGGAGCAGACGGCAGTGGCCGAAGAGATCAACCGCAGCGTGCACCAGATCGCCGTCGCGGTGGACAGCGTCGCCGATGAAACCCAGCGCGGCGCCCAGACTGCACGCAGCCTGGCCGGCCTCGGTGAGCGTCTCGGGGCGCTGGTGCGTCAGTTCCGCATCTGATTCACAGCGGGAAGCTCCAGCGACTGAATGCGTCGCTAAGCAGCTCGATCCAGGCGCGGACAGCTGGCGACATGCCGCGCCTGTGGGTATAGGCCAACTGGACATAGCCCTCGGGCACCGTCCAGTGCGGCAGCAATGACACCAGGCTGCCATCGGCCAATTCCTCATGGCAGTAGGTGGTGGGCAGCAGGGTAATGCCCACCCCGGCCAAAGCCGCCGACTTGCGCATGGGAAAGTCGTCGACGGCCAGGCGCGCCTCCAGGGCGATTTCACGAGCCTCCTGCGTCCTGTTGTGATGGAAGCGCAGATGAATGCGCCGGTCGGCTCCGATGGCGCCCAGCGCTGGCAACTGCTGCAGATCTTCGGGCTGCTCCAGGCGCAGCCCGGCTATCAGATCCGGGCGCGCCACCACCAGAGCGCGCGCCGGTAGCAGGCGGCGAGTGATCAGGCCCGGTTCTTCGTCATCGGCGTTGCGCACGCGCAGGGCGACGTCCACGGCCTCGTTGAGCAGGTCGATGCGGCGGCTGGTCTGCACGACTTCCAGCTGCACCCTGGGGTAGCGTGTCAGAAAATCATTAATCAGATCGGGCAGCAAGGCCACGCCCGGTGGGGTGGAGAAACGTACCCGACCGCGCGGCTCGCTGGTCAGGTTGGCCACGGTTTCCTCGGCCTGTTCGGCCTCCAGCAGCATGGCCTGGCAATGGCGCAGGTAGCGTTCGCCGATATCGGTCAGCGCCAGTTGCCGCGTGCTGCGCTGCAGCAGGCGCGCACCCAGACGCTGCTCCAGTTCGGCGACACGTCGTGACAGGCGCGATTTGGGAATGCCCAGGGCTCGACCGGCAGCGGCAAAGCCGCCGGCTTCCACCACCTTGGCGAAGTAGAACAAGTCATTGAGGTCATGCATGGCCATCGTCCCATATATGGGACGAACTATCGCATTATTGCTGCCTTATCGACCATTGCTTGCATGGATAGCATCGCCGCAACTGTTTCGCTGCGTTTTACGCCTTATGGAGAGCCTTATGAAACTGTTGCACCTCGATTCCAGCATCCTCGGTGATGCTTCCGCTTCCCGCCAGCTCAGCCGCTCCGTGGTCGAGGCCTGGAGCGCAGTCGAGCCTGGCGTTCAGGTGACCTACCGCGACCTGGCCAGCGATGCGCTGAGCCACTTTTCCGCAGCCAGCCTGGTAGCGGCCGGCACCCCGGCCGAGCTGCGCGATGCCGCGCAGAAGCACGAGGCCGAACTGGCCGAACGCACCCTGGAAGAATTCCTCGCCGCCGACGCCATCGTCATCGGCGCACCGATGTACAACTTCGCCATTCCCAGCCAGCTGAAAGCCTGGATCGACCGCATCGCGGTCGCCGGCAAGACCTTCAAGTACACCGAGAACGGCGTGGTCGGTCTGGCAGGTGGCAAGACCGTGGTGATCGCCTCCAGCGCCGGCGGCATTCACGCCGGTCAGCCCTCCGGGCAGGCGCATGTGGACTATCTGGTGCGCATGCTCAACTTCGTTGGCATCGACGACATCCAGATCGTCCGCGCCGAAGGCCTGGCACTCGGTGGCGATGCGCGGGCGACGGCGATGAGCGCCGCGGCGCAGCGTATCGACGAGCTGTTCACCACTGCCTGATCGACCCGCCATAAACGACAAAGCCCGCGAAAGCGGGCTTTGTCGTTTGCAGGGGCGGCGTCAGACGATGATGCCCTGGCTGCGCAGGTAATCGTCGTAGGTGCCGGAGAAGTCGGTCACGCCGTTGTCCGACAGCTCGATGATGCGCGTGGCCAGGGAGCTGACGAACTCGCGGTCGTGGCTGACGAAGATCAGCGTGCCCGGGTAGTTCTCCAGCGCCAGGTTGAGCGCCTCGATCGATTCCATGTCCAGGTGGTTGGTCGGTTCGTCCATCACCAGCACGTTGGGCTTCTGGCAGGCCAGCTTGCCGAACAGCATGCGGCCCTGTTCGCCACCGGAGAGCACCTTCACCGACTTCTGGATCTCGTCGGAGGAGAACAGCATGCGGCCCAGCGCGGCGCGGATGTTCTGCTCGCCGGTGGTCCACTGGCCCATCCACTCGAACAGGGTTTCGTCGGCTTCGAAGTCGTGCGCGTGATCCTGGGCGTAGTAGCCCACCTCGGCGCTGTCGGTCCACTTCACGCTGCCGGCGTCCGGCTGCATTTCGCCGACCAGGGTGCGCAGCAGGGTGGTCTTGCCGATGCCGTTGGGGCCGATGATGGCCACGCGCTCGCCGGCCTCGATGGTGAAGCTGAAGTTCTTGAACAGCACCTTGTCGTCGAAGGCCTTGGACAGCTTCTCGACGGTCACCGCCTGGCGGTGCAGCTTCTTGGTCTGGTCGAAGCGGATGAACGGGCTGACGCGGCTGGACGGCTTGACCTCGGCCAGTTGGATCTTGTCGATCTGCTTGGCGCGGCTGGTGGCCTGCTTGGCCTTGGAGGCGTTGGCCGAGAAGCGGCTGACGAAGGTCTGCAGCTCGGCGATCTGCGCCTTCTTCTTGGCATTGTCCGCCAGCAGCTGTTCGCGGGCCTGGGTCGAGGCCGTCATGTACTCGTCGTAGTTGCCGGGGAACAGGCGCAGCTCGCCGTAGTCCAGGTCCGCCATATGGGTGCAGACCGCATTGAGGAAGTGTCGGTCGTGGGAAATGATGATCATGGTGCTGTTACGCGCCGTGAGGATGTTTTCCAGCCAGCGGATGGTGTTGATGTCCAGGTGGTTGGTCGGCTCGTCGAGCAACAGCACGTC
This sequence comes from Pseudomonas sp. GD04158, assembly GCF_029834875.1. NCBI lineage: Bacteria > Pseudomonadati > Pseudomonadota > Gammaproteobacteria > Pseudomonadales > Pseudomonadaceae > Pseudomonas > Pseudomonas sp. GD04158. The sequence continues at coordinate 14,231 of NZ_JAODYT010000054.1, forward strand.
CGGGTCGGCGAACAGCGCCTGGGCCAGCAGCACGCGCAGCTTCCAGCCGGGGGCGACTTCGCTCATCGGGCCGAAGTGCTGCTCCAGCGGAATGCCCAGACCCAGGAGCAGCTCGCCGGCACGGGATTCGGCGGTATAGCCGTCCATCTCGGCGAACTCGCCTTCGAGTTCGCCCACCTTCATGCCGTCCTCTTCGCTCATCTCCGGCAGCGAATAGATGCGGTCGCGCTCGGCCTTGACCTTCCACAGCTCCTCGTGGCCCATGATCACGGTGTCGATCACGTTGAATTGTTCGTAGGCGAACTGATCCTGGCGCAGCTTGCCCAGGCGCACGTTGGGTTCGAGCATCACTTGGCCGCCCGATGGCTCCAGATCGCCGCCGAGAATCTTCATGAAGGTCGACTTGCCGCAGCCGTTGGCGCCGATCAGACCGTAGCGGTTGCCGTTGTTGAACTTGACGGAAACGTTCTCGAACAGCGGCTTGGCGCCGAACTGCATGGTGATGTTAGCGGTGGAAATCAAAGGACTTACCTATCAGTAACTTGAGGTGCGCTGTTTAAAGGGGGATACCGCTTTCGAGCCTTTCAGCCCGGCCCGAACCGAGGGAGACGAACCTGCGTATAAGAGTGAACGCTACGACCCTGCTGGCAGACGAGCCGATCAAGGCTGGTGAGGCATGGGTGGGTGTGTCGGGCGTCGTGGCGCCGGGGCCTGGTATCCAGGGCGGCGTCGAAGCGCGCAATGGTATCACTTGGCACCCGCAACTTCAGCTCTGGCGCCGAGAATGACTTCAGCGTGCCGCCGCGCCTGATCCCCGAGACGCCGCAACGCAGAATAGGGTGCGCCGCGCGCACCGTCGGCCCGCGAATGGCTACGCGAAGCGGCCCCACCTACGCCGGCGCAATTCGCCGCAAGCTCCTTGCCACGGCCACTGCCGAAAATGGCCGGCCGGTTCGTGGGTAAGGGCAGAGGGCAAGCGGGGAAGGGGCGCCGGCCAGGCGTGGCCTGGCGAGGCTACGAATTAGACCCGCTCCCTTTTTTCTTCAGGCTGGCCTCTCGCTGGACTGATACAGCAGCGCACCCAGCCCTGTAATGCCAAGCAGCACTGCTGCCAGCAGCAGATTGATCGGAATCCCCAGCTCGCGCAGAGATTCGCTGGCATATACATCGGTGCCGGGGATGAGGTAGGCCACGAATAGGCCAGGCCAGAAGCTTGCTGGCGCCAATGCCGAGGCCCACACCTGGCCACGCCTCAACGCGGCCAGGGAAAACAGGCTGACCAGCACCAGGGTGGTGAACTGCATACCGATATGGAATCGCGCATGGCCTGGCCAATCCGGATTGAACAAGTGGCTTGCGTTGAATACGTCGGCGATGGCCACTATCGCCACGGTGGCGACGATAGCGAAACCAAGCATGGCTTTACCAAGCGATGAGCGATTCACGATGGGCAGCCTCACAGACTCGGATAATCGATGAAGCCCGCGTCTTCGCCGCCATACAAAGTGGCTCGGTCGGCTTGGGCCAGTTCAGCGCCTCGGGCAAAACGCTCCGGCAGGTCGGGATTGGCCACGAATGGGGTGCCGAACGACACCAACGCGGCCTCGCCGGCTTTGAGGGCCGCCTCGGCGCTCTGCGCGTCATAGCCACCGTTGGCAATCAGCGGGCTGTCTGTTTGCGGGCCGAACGTCGCCAGTACGTCGCGGGGCCAGTGGGGAAAGTTGTCCAGGGGATAAAGTGCGCGCATCAGGTGCACATAACCAGGCTGCAGCTTGTTCAGCTCAGCGAGCAGGTAGCTGTAGAGCGCCAAGGGGTCGCTGTCGATCATGCTGTTGAACGGGATCACGGGCGACAGCTTGATGCCCACCCGAGTGGGGCCCCATACCTCTATCAGCGCCTGCATCACTTCGAGCACAAAACGGCTGCGCTTGGCGATGCTACCGCCGTACTCGTCTGTACGCAGGTTGGCCGAATCCACCAGGAACTGGTTCGGCAGATAGCCAAAAGCGGCATGCAGCTCAACGCCGTCAAAACCCGCACCTTTGGCGTTTTCAGCCGCGTGCCGATAGTCGGCGATAGTTGCCCGAATTTCGCTCAGGGTCAGTTCCCGCGGTACCTCGTAATCCTGCATTCCGTCCAGGGTGAAGTGCTGCTGTCCCTGAATCGCGACCGCCGACGGCGCCACCGGCAAGACACCGCCACGCACGCTGGAGTGGCCGACCCGGCCGGTATGCCAGAGCTGCGCGAATATCTTGCCACCTGCCGCATGCACCGCCGCCGTTACCTGTTGCCAGGCGGCAATTTGCTTGTCGCTGTACAGGCCCGGGGTCAGCGGACTGCCGACGGCATCTGCCGAGATATTGATCGCCTCACTGATGATCAACCCGGCACTGGCGCGCTGGGCGTAGTAAGTGGCCGTGGACGCCCGCGGCACCCCGGCGGTATCGGCTCGTGAGCGCGTCATCGGCGCCATCACCATATGGTTGCGCAGATCGAGATCATGCAGGCGAGCCGGGCTGAGCAATTGAGCGGTCATACGAAAGTCTCCAGGTTCACGCAGAGGGACATCAGGCGTGAACGGATCATCCGGCTCGGCATGTATAGGATAAAGTCACGAAATCAGGAATGATTGCTCCATAAGTGGAGCAATGGAGTTCCGTATGAAGCTGCTCAACGACATGGCCCTGTTCGTGGAAGTGATCAAGGCCAACAGCTTTCGCGGCGCCGCCGAGGCGCTCGGCATACCCAACTCTACGGTTTCGCGGCGTATCGCCGAACTGGAAAGACGTATCGGCCTGCGCCTGCTCAACCGCACTACACGGCGTATCGAACTCACCGAAGGCGGGCGGCTGTATTTCGAGCGCTGTCGGCGCATCGTCGACGAGGCTCGCCTGGCCCATGAAGAAATCTCCGAGCTCGTAGACAACCCGAGCGGTCTGATCCGCCTGTCCATGCCCACCGACTTCGGAGTGGTCTACCTGGCACCGCTATTGGCCGAATTCGCCGAACGCTACCCGCAGATTCAGTTCGACCTGGACCTCACCCCAAAGCGTCTGGATCTGATTCGCGAGCCGGTTGATCTGGTGATACGAATCGGCACTCTGCCCGATTCGCAGTTGATTGCCCGGCCCCTAGGCACTCTGCGACGCAGCCTCTTCGCCAGCCCTGCCTATTTGGCTCGCTACGGTATGCCGGCTAGCCCGGCGGCACTGCTGCAGCATCAGTGTCTGCGCATGCTCGATGCACCCTGGGTGCTGCACGATACCCAGCAGAAAATCAGCCTGGCGGTACAGGGGCGCTTTTTGCTGAACAACATCGGCATGCTGCGGCGCCTGGCCCTGCTTGGCCAGGGGGTCGCCATGCTGGTGGACGAAATGATCGGCGAGGACCTGGCCCAGGGGCGCCTGCATCGCGTACTGCCCGACTGGAAGGCAGAGGACCTGCCGGTTTACGCGATTACCGAGACACGGCTCGTGCCGGCCAAGGTACGCGTGTTGATTGATTTCCTCACGGACCAGCTACGGCGTGACTGAAGCTGCGGTAGCGGCCCGGTGAACCGCCGGACGCAGCGGGTGTTGGCGACAGAGCACGCTCAGGCCGAGCGCTCCAGCAGAAACTTGCTGAGAAACTGCCGCGTACGCTCCTGCTGTGGCGTGGCGAACAGGGTTCTGGCCGGGCCCTGTTCGACGATCTGCCCCTGGTCGATGAAGATCGCCCGATCGGCCACGTCGCGGGCGAAGGCCATTTCGTGGGTGACGATGATCATGGTGCGCTTTTCTTCGGCCAGGGCGCGGATGGTCGACAGCACTTCGCCTACCAGCTCGGGGTCGAGCGCCGAGGTGGGTTCGTCGAACAGGATCACCTGCGGGCGCATGGCCAGGGCCCGGGCGATGGCCACGCGCTGCTGCTGGCCGCCGGAAAGGCGCTTGGGGTAGGCGTCTTCCTTGCCGCTCAGGCCGACCTTGGCCAGCAGCGCCTGGGCGTGGGCCACCGCCTGTTCACGCGGCTCCTTCTTCACGTGCACCGGGCCTTCGATGACGTTTTCCAGCACCGTACGGTGCGGGAACAGGTTGAAGTTCTGGAACACGAACCCGGCCTGCTGGCGCAGCTGGCGGATCAGTTTCTGCTGGCTCTTGAGCGAGTGGTCGGCATCGATATGGATATCGCCGACGGTGATCTGCCCGGCGCTGGGCTGCTCCAGCAGGTTGAGGCAGCGCAGCAGGGTGGTCTTGCCCGAGCCGCTGGGGCCGATGATGGCCACGACTTCGCCGGCGGCGACGTCCAGGTCGATGCCCTTGAGCACCTCGGTGCCGTTGAAGGCCTTGCGGAGATTGCGCACGGAAATCATCAGTTGTCCTGCTCGTGCCGGTTGACCCTGGCCTCCAGGCGCGCCTGGAAGTGTGCCAGGACGCTGGCCAGCGCCCAGTAGATCAGCGCGGCGGCCAGGTACATGGTGAAGATCTCGAAGGTGCGCGCGGTGATCAGCTGCGCCTGGCGGAACAGTTCCGGCACCTGGATGGTGGCGGCCAGGGCGGTGTCCTTGACCAGCGAGATGAAGCTGTTGCCCAAGGGCGGCAGCGCGGTGCGCGCCGCCTGCGGAAGGATGGCGCGGTACAGGGTCTGCGCCTTGCTCATGCCGATGCTGGCGGCGGCTTCCCATTGGCCGCGGTCGATGCTGGCGATGGCGGCGCGGAGGATTTCCGAGGTGTAGGCAGCCATGTTCAGGGAAAAGCCGATCAGCGCGGCCGGCAGCGGGTCAAGCTGGATACCCAGCTGCGGCAGGCCGTAGTAGATCAGAAACAGCTGCACCAGCAGCGGCGTGCCGCGAAAGAACGACACGTAGAAGCGCGAGAACCAGCGCAGTGGGGCGATGGCGTAGAGGCGAAGCAGCGCCAGGACGAAGCCGAGCAGCAGGCCGAAGAACATGCCGCCCAGGCTCAGCACCACGGTGTAGAGCGCGCCCTTGAGGAGAAAGGGCGCGGATTCCAGAGCCAGCTGCAGGGCGGACTCGATCATTGGGTGACGTCAGCCTGGAACCATTTTTCGGAGAGTTGCTTGAGGGTGCCGTCGGCGCGCAGCTTGGCGAGGGCTTCGTCGATGGCGGCGAGCAGTTGCGGGTTGCCCTTGCGCAGGGCGATGCCGGCCTCCTGGCGGGAGAAGGCGTCGCCGGCCACGGCCAGGCGGCCACCGGTTTTATCGACCATCTCGAAGGCGGCCAGGCGATCGACCAGGATCACGTCGATGCGTCCGACGTTCAGGTCCTGAAACTTGGTCGGGTCGTCATCGTAGGTGCGGATGTCGGCCTGCGGGACGTTGTCCTTCAGCCACTGCTCGTAGTTGGTGCCGAGGCCCACGCCGACCTTCTTGCCGGCCAGGTCCTGCGCGCTCTTGATGCTGTCGCCGTCGGCCTTGCGGGTCAGCGCCTGGATACCCGAGACGGTGTAGGGCGTGGAGAAGTCGTATTTCTTCCGGCGTTCGTCGGAGATGGTCACCTGGTTGATCACCACGTCCAGCCGTTTGGATTCCAGTGCGGCGAGGATGCCATCCCATTTGGTGGGCTGGAACTCGGCCTTGACCCCCAGCTCCTTGGCCAGTGCTTCGGCCAGCTCCACTTCGAAACCGGTCAGCTTGCCGCTGGCGTCCTGATAGTTGAAGGGCGGGTAGGTGCCCTCCAGACCGATCTTGATCGCGCCGCGGGCCTTGATGTCATCGAGCAGGTCGGCGGCAAGGCTCGGCAGGCTGAAGGCGCTGCTCAGAACGAGAGTCAGACTACCGAGCAGGACGCGACGGCGAAGGAAGGAGAAATTCATGGTGACCTCGTGCAAGGAATTGGGTGGTGCCACTCTAGAGAGAATTTTTTATTCCGATAAATAATTAAAAATTATTTATTTATATTCAAATCCTTGTAAGCGAAGAGAGTAGGCGAGCCGCCGGTGTGCAGGAACAGCAATGGACCGTCGCCAGGGAAGGCGCCTCGCGCCAGACCGTCGAGCAGGCCGGCAAAGGCCTTGGCAGTGTAGACCGGGTCAAGCAACAGCGCTTCCAGCCCCGCAAGCCGCTCGATTGCAGCCAGGCCGGCGGCACTCGCCTCGCCATAGCGCGGGGCGAAGTAGTCGTCCCACAGCTCCACCTGCAGGCCTTGCGGCACGGCCACGCCGAGCAGTTCAGCCGTGCCCTGCAGCAGGTTCTCCACCTTGGGCCGTTGCGCCGCCTCGCTGCGCGAGACGGTCACGCCGACCACCCGCAGGTCGGGCTGTGCGCTCTGCAGCGCCAGGGCCAGGCCGGCATGGGTACCGGCACTGCCGGAGGCCAGCACCACTGCAGCGAAGTGCTCGCCGCTGTCTGCGATCTGCTCGGCCAGCTCCAGCCCGCCGCGCACATACCCAAGCGCACCGAGGGCATTGGAACCGCCGATGGGCACCAGATAGGGGCGCCGCCCGGCCGCGCTGAGTCGCTCGCAGGCGGCTTGCAGCAACTGATCGGCATTTTCCAGGCTGGCCACGTGCTCCACCTCGGCGCCGAACAGGTCGAGCAGCAGGCGGTTGCCGTTGCCGAGGTAGTTGCCGCTCTGGCTGTCGATGGGGTTTTCCAGCAGGGCCAGGCAGCCCAGGCCCAACTGCGCGGCCACGGCAGCGGTCTGGCGCACATGGTTGGACTGAATGGCGCCGGCCGTGACCAGCACATCGGCGCCCTTGGCCTGCGCGTCGGCGGCGAGAAATTCCAGTTTGCGCGCTTTGTTGCCGCCCAGCGCCAACGGCGTGAGGTCGTCGCGCTTGACCCAGATATCCCGGCCCAGTTGCTGCGAAAGGCGCGGCAAACGATGCAGCGGTGTGGGCTGGGGAACCAGCGGCAGACGGGGGAAACGGGCGAGGGCGGTGCTGAGCATGGGAGCCTCCAGGGATCGAAGGCTATCCACTCTAGGTTGGCGGAGGCCTTGTTCACAAGCGCGAACGGTTCGATAGCGCAGCGGCGAGAACGTTCCTTATGCCGCCGCGCTGCAGCATCTTCAGTGGCGCAGCTGCGCCAGCCAGTCGCCGAGCAGCACGGCAGCGGCTCGCTCCAGCGCCTGTGCGTGGCGTTTGGCATCGCGGCGCAGGGTGATCGGGTCGATCCCCGAACTGGCCAGTTCGCTGGCGTGCCCCAGCAGCCAATGCTCGAAGCGATCGCCGCGGGCTTCCGGATGGAACTGCAGGGCCAGCACGTTCGGCCCGCGGGCGAAGGCCTGGTTGCGGCACAGCGACGTCGAGGCGAGCCGGGTGCAGCCTTGCGGCAGGTCGAAGGTGTCGCCATGCCAATGCAGCACGGCCACGTCGTTCAGCGCGGCGAGCGGCTGGTACTCGGCCGCGGGCGCCAGATCGAGCGGCGACCAGCCGATTTCCCTGGCCGGCCCGGGGTACACGCGTGCGCCCAGGGCAGCGGCCATCAGCTGCGCGCCAAGGCAGATGCCCAGTGTCGGCCGGTCGGCTGCCAGGCGTGCACGCAGCAGTTGCAGCTCATCGCTGACGATGGGGTAGCTGTCGTGGTCGTAGACCCCGATGGGGCCGCCGAGCACCACCAGAAGGTCCGCGGTGAGTGGGTCGAGCTGGCTCAGGTCGCGTTCCGCGGCATCGATGTACTCGATCCGGTAACCGGCTGCGCGCAGCGGCGCCTCGAAGCTGCCAAGGTCTTCGAAACCGACGTGGCGGATGCCTTGCAGGGTGCGTTGGGTCATGCTGGGTGGTCCTTAGAGAGGGCCGGGCGCGCGGCCCTGGCCTGGAGAATATGTTCGAGGTCCTTGAGCGCGGCCGCCGCGGTGGCGAGCGGTTCGACGCCGCAGCCGATGGCGATGGTTTCGCCCATGGCATCGCTGCTGAGGCGGATCGCCTTGTTCTTGCCATTGACCTGAGCGAAAGGGTCGGACAGCGGGTAGGTCTTGATGCCGACGCTGGCGCGCAGCGTGCCGTTCACCCGCTCGAGACGGCCGACCAGCCTGGGCACCAGCCCCTGCTTCGCCCAGCTGTCGATACGCTGCGCCGTCACCGCGTGGATGCCCTCGACGTCGACATCCTCCATGGTCAGATCGGCGCCCAGGCCGAAGTTGGCCAGCAGCAGGAGTTTGCAGGCGGTATCCCAGCCTTCGGTGTCGTTGCGCGTGTCCGCTTCGGCGAAGCCGCCGGCCTGCGCCTCACGCAGCGCCGCGTCGAAGCCGAGCCCCTGGGTGCGCATGGCATCGAGCAGGTAGTTGGTGGTGGCGTTGAGGATGCCCTCGACGGCGAGCACCTGGCAGCCGGCCAGGCTGTGCTGGAGCAGATCCAGCGTGGGCAGGGCCGCCGCCGCGGCGCCGCTGAGTTTCAGCATGGCCCCCGAGGCGCGCGCGAGTTCGCGCAGCTGCGGGCCGCTGTGCACCAGTGCGCCTTTGCTTATGACGATGCAGTCCTGTCCGGCCGCCAGCGCCTCGCGCAGGTAGGCAAGGCCCGGCCCGCCGCTGCGGAAATCACTGGGGCCGGCTTCGATGAGCACCGACGCGCCGCTCGCCGCGATGAACGCGGGCCCCGTCAGACCGGGCTGCAGCGCGGCCAGCTGCCCGGCTTGCAGGCCGTTGGCGTCGGCCAGGCCGGCGCGCGAGCCACACACCGCGACCAGGCGCACGTCCACGCCGTAGACCTGGCGATAGCGGTCGCGGCGCTGCAGCAGCAGCTCGGCCGTGGCGCGACCGACGCCGCCGAAGCCGGCGATGGCCACCTTTAGCGTTTGCATGGCTTCGATCCTCGCGCGGTCAGCGGGCGAACAGGTTGCCGATGTCGGCAAAGGCCTTCATCTCGATGGCGTTGCCGCTTGGGTCCAGGAAGAACATGGTCGCCTGCTCGCCCGGCTCGCCCTTGAAGCGGATATAGGGCTCGATGATGAAATCGACGCCCGCTGCAGTAAGGCGTTCGGCGGCGTCCTGCCACTGCGCCATCGACAGCACCACGCCGAAATGCCGTACCGGCACGCCGTGGCCGTCTACCGCATTGGCCGGGCCGGCGCCGGCTTCACCGGGCGCCAGGTGTGCGACGATCTGGTGGCCGTAGAAATTGAAGTCGACCCACTCTGGCGAGCTGCGACCCTCGCTGCAACCGAGCAGGTTGCCGTAGAAGTCGCGGGCGGCGGCCAGGTCGTCAACCGGAAAGGCCAGGTGGAACGGGCATAGCGCAGTCATTGGAGTTCCCTCGTTGTGGGTGAGTGGAATCATCCTAGTCGGCGACAATGTTCATAAAAAACTATATGTTCTGATCATGAGCAAAACGGAAGCTTATCAATTGCCATGATCACCGAACTGCGCACCCTGATCGCCGTCGCCCGCTATGGCACCTTCAGTGCGGCGGGCGACCGGGTCGGCCTGACCCAGGCCGCGGTCAGCGGGCATATACGCCGTCTCGAGGACACCCTGGGCTTCGCCCTGTTCGATCGCACCGGGCGCTCGGCCACGCTGAATGCCGCCGGGCTGCGCACCCTGGCGCGCGCCGAGGCGCTGGTGTCCGCCTTCGATGCGCTCGGCGAGCCGACCCAGGACGAGGAGTGGGCCCAGCCCCTGGAGATCGGTGCGATCGCCTCGGTACAGGCGACCCTTCTGACCCGCGCGCTGGTGCCTTTCCGGCAGCGTTTCGCCAATGCGCGGGTGAACCTTCTGCCTGGGGTTTCCCTGCACCTGATGGACAGGGTGGAGGCGGGCGAACTGGACCTGGCCATTCTCATCCGCCCGGCCTTCGAGCCGCCGCGGGAGCTGGAATGGACGCCGCTGGTCCGCGAGCGCTACGCGCTGCTGGCGCCGGCGAGCGTGGCCGGCGAGGACTGGCGGGCGCTGATTTGCGAGCAGCCCTTCATTCGCTACGACCGCTCCTCGTTCGGTGGACGGCAGGTGGAACGCTATCTGCGCGACAACTCGCTCGCGCCGCAGGAGTGGATCGAGGTGGACGATATCCCGGCCATGCGCTCGATGGTGGAGAGCGGTCTCGGCGTGGCGGTGGTGCCGCTGACCGAAAGCATTCTGCCGCTCCCGGCCAGCGTTCGCGTCATCGAGCTTGGCCCGCTGCCGATCCACCGGGAAATCGGCGCGCTGTACCCCAGGGTCAGCCGCTCGGCGGCCGTGGCCGGCTTCATCGAGTGCCTGCAGGGCGTGGGCGTGGCCCGCTGAACGCGCGGCCCCACGCTGCATTTTCATTTTTTCTTTGAAACTCTTGGTGATCTGGCCGGCTTTTTCCGCGCGCACGCATGGCTCAGACTGGCGCTCATTTCGCCTACATCCATCGAATCAGGAGAGTGTCCATGAGTCCCGTTGCCTTCGCGCGTCAGCGCTACACCACCAAGGCTTACGATGCCAGCCGCCAGGTGGAGCAGGCGGTCATCGACGAGTTGCTCGAACTGCTGCGTCTGTCGCCTTCCTCGGTCAATTCGCAGCCCTGGCACTTCGTCGTGGCGAGCACGGCCGAAGGCAAGGCGCGTCTGGCCAAGGGCGCTCAGGAGGGTTTCGCCTACAACCGGCCGAAGATCCTCGACGCCTCCCATGTGATCCTGATCTGCACCCGGCGCGACATCGACGATGCCTACCTGGCCGAGCTGCTGGAGCAGGAAGCTGCCGATGGCCGCTTGCGCGACGAGGCCGCGCGCGCCACGCAGCACAACACCCGCAGCAGCTACGTCAATCTCCACCGCGGGCTCGACGACCTGCAGCACTGGATGGAGAAGCAGGCCTACCTCGCCCTGGGCACGCTGCTGCTGGGCGCGGCTTCCAAGGGCGTGGATGCCACGCCCATGGAAGGTATCGACCGCCAGGCGCTGGACGCCGAACTGGGCCTGACGGATCAGGGCCTGAGCAGCCTGGTCATGGTCGCGCTGGGGTATCGCAGCGACAGCGACTTCAACGCCGCGCTGCCGAAATCGCGCCTGCCGGCCGAGCGTGTCTTCACCCATCTCTGAGCCGGCCAGCCACGGCCCCTCTGCCGTTGCGCGCAGAGGGGCCTGCCCGCCACTTACTCCGGCAGTTTGGCGATCACCTTGATCTCGAAATCGAAGCCCGCCAGCCAGGTCACACCGATGGCGGTGACTGTCGGGTAGGGCGCCTCGCCCCAGTATTCGCCGGCCACTTCCCAGAGGGTCTCGAACTTCGCGTGGGGGTCGACCATGAAGATGGTGGTGTCGACCACGTCGTCGAAGCTGCAGCCGGCCTCGGCGAGGATCGCATTGAGGTTGGCGAAGGTGCGGCGTACCTGATCCTTCAGGTCGGGCTCGGGCGAGCCGTCCTTGCGGCTGCCGACCTGGCCGGACACGAACAGAAAGCCGTTGGAGCGAATCGCCGGCGAGTAGCGGTGCAGCTCGTACAGCGCATGGCGCTCGGGCGGGAAAACCACGTCACGTTTGCTGGTCATTGCATGTCTCCATCTGGGCCACGGCGGCCCGCTGTTTGCGATGGAGTCACTGTAAAAACGCAAGCGGCCTGGATAAACGAGCAACTCTGGTCATGACTGTTTGTAGAATCCAAACAATACAGTCATGAGCGAGACAGGAAATGGACCGTTTCGATGCGATGCAGGCCTTCGCCCGGGTGGTGGAGACCGGCAGCTTCACCCAGGCCGCCGCCACGTTGCACATGAGCAAGACCAGCGCCACGCAGCTGATCCAGCAGCTGGAGGCGCGCCTGCGCGTACGCCTGCTCAATCGCACCACGCGCAAGGTCAACGTCACGGCCGATGGCGCGGCGTATTACGAGCGGGTGGTGCGCCTGCTGGCCGACATGGACGACGCCGAGACCAGCCTGTCCAGCGCGGCGCTGGCGCCGCGGGGCCGTCTGCGCGTGGATGTGCCCAGCCCGCTGGCGCGCATGCTGCTGATACCGGCGCTGCCGGCCTTCTATGAGCGTTATCCGGAAATCCAGCTGACCATGGGGGTGAGCGACCGCATCGTCGACATCATCGGCGAGAACGTCGATTGCGTGGTGCGCGGCGGCGAGATCACCGACCAGTCGCTGGTGGCGCGGCATATAGGCGATCTGCAGCTCGGCATCTACGCCACGCCGGGCTATCTGCAGCGCGCCGGTATGCCGGGCCATCCACGGGAGCTGGGCGAGGGCGCGCACAGCACGGTGGGCTTTCTCTGGTCGCGCACCGGCAAGGCCCTGCCTTACGCCATGCAGCGCGGCGAGGAGCGCATCGAGGCCCAGGGCCGCCCGCTGCTGACGGTCGATGACGGCAATGCCTATCTCGCCGCCGGCCTGGCGGGGCTGGGCATGCTCTGGCTGCCGCACTACATGGCCAGGCCGCATCTGGCCAGCGGCGAGCTGGTGCGCCTGTTCGACGACTGGCAGATGACTCCGATGCCGATGTACCTCGCCTTCCCGCCGAATCGCCATGTCAGCGCCAAGCTGCGGGTGTTCATCGACTGGGTGGTGGGGCTGATGGCCGAGCATGCACCGCTGCAGCCGCGCCCGCCGGTGTGACGCGCATTCGGATCAGCCGGGCCGCTGGGCGAGCAGCTCGTCGAGGATGTTGAGGTTGAAGTGACGCTGCAGGGTGACGGCGAAGAACTGCTCGGCCACCTCCGGAATCTCCGCGTACAGCTGCAGCAGCCCGGCCTGCAGCTCATCCTGCACCACCACCGCGGGCAGCAGGGCAAGGTCGCCCGAGTCGCGTGCGAGCAGACGCAGCATGGCCATGTCGTCGACCTCGGCACAGATGTTCGGCTGCAGGTCGTGACTGTCGCAGAACAGCTCGAACTGGCTGCGGATGTCGCTGCTGCGCCCCGGCACGATCAGGCGCGCCTGCGGCAGGTCGCGGCGCAGCTCGAAGCTTTGCCCCGTGGTGCGCGGCGGGCCGACCAGGCACACCGTCTGGCGGTCTAGCAGACGGCAGCGCCAGGGCCGCTGGGCATCGCTGCTCACCGCCTGGTTGGTCAGCACCACATCCAGCTTGTGCAGGGCCAGGCGTTCCAGCAACTCGCCCAGGCTGCCGGACTCGAGGGTGATGCGCAGTTCGGCGCGGCCGAGAAAGGGCCGCAGCAGGTTTTCCTGGAAATTGCGCGACAGGGTCGCCACCGCGCCGATACGCAGCTGCCGGTTGGCTTGCAGCGCGCCCTGCAGGGTCATCTGCAGCTCGCTGCCGAGGGCGAAGATGCTCTCGGCGTAATCCAGCACCAGGCGCCCGGCCTCGGTCAGCAGCAGGTTGCGCCCGGAACGAATGAACAGTGGATGGCCAAGCTGCTCTTCGAGGGCGCGAATCTGCGTCGACAGCGCCGACTGGGCCACATGCAGTGACTGCGCGGCGCGGGTCAGGTTGCCTTCCTTGGCCACGGCCCAGAAATAGTGCAGGTGATGGAAGTTCAGGCGGCGCATTTTATGTTCTCTAAAGAAGAATGCTTGATTCTTATCAATCTATTTTAAATAAATAAAGCGCTGCCGGAGACTAATGTCGTCCTCATCTTCGGAGAGCACCCATGCCACCGGTCCTTACTGAATTGGCCAGCCTGCTGCCCTGGGTGTACGCCGTGGCCCTGGTGCCGGCGGCACTGGTCGCGGCCGGTCGCACCGGCGCTCTGTGGCGGCCCGCCCGACTGGCCGGCTACGCAGGTTTTGCCTTGGCCCTGGCCGCGCTGCTGCAAGCGACGCTGGACAGCCTGGAAAATGATCGCCTGGGCCTGGCCATGGCCACGCTGGTCAGCCTGCTGGCGCTGGTCATCATCGAGTTTTCCCACCGCTATCTGGACGGCGAGCCGGGGCAGCGCCGTTACGTACTGGCCTTGCTCGGCACCCTGGCATCGGTCGCGCTGGTGGTGACCAGCGGCGATCTGTACCTGCTGGTCGGTGCATGGATCGTTTCGAGCCTGTGCCTGCATCAGCTGCTGACCTTTTACCGCGACCGGCCGATGGCGCAGGTGGTGGCGCACAAGAAGTTTCTTGCCAGCCGCCTGGCCGATCTCTGTCTGCTGCTGGCGACCGTGCTGCTGGTGCGAGCCGCCGGCGGCAGCGAGATCGCGCTGATTCTCGAGCAGGTCGCCGCGCGCCAGGACAGTGGTGGCGCGCTGGGCTGGGATCTGCAGCTGGCCGCCATGTTGCTGGCGCTGGCGGTGATACTGAAATCCGCACAGCTGCCTGTGCACGGCTGGCTGATACAGGTGATGGAGGCCCCCACGCCGGTGTCGGCGCTGCTGCATGCCGGCCTGGTCAATCTGGGCGGCTTTCTCCTGCTGCGCTTCGCACCCTTGCTCTCGGCGGCGCCGGCTGCGCAGACGCTGCTGGTCGTGGTCGGCGGACTGACCGCGGTGCTGGCGGCCCTGGTGATGATGACGCGCATCAGCATCAAGGTACGTCTGGCCTGGTCCACCTGTGCGCAGATGGGCTTCATGCTGCTCGAGTGCGGGCTGGGCCTCTACGAACTGGCACTGGTGCATCTGCTGGCGCACTCGCTGTACAAGGCGCACGCCTTCCTCGCCTCCGGTGAAACGGTGCTGCAGGCGCGCCACCAGGCGCTGCAGGCACGGCGCCCGGCGCCGCGTCTTCGCTCGCTGCTGCTGGCGCTAGGACTGGCCGGCCTGGGTATCACGCTGCTTCACCAGCTCTGGCTGTACTGGCTGCCGACGCATCCGCTGCCGCTGGAAGCGCTGGCCATCGTCGCCGTCGGGCTGGCGCCCTGGTGCCTGCATCGCGGCGGTCTGGCCCATGGGCTGACGATGCTGATCCTGCTGCTCGGCCTGTATCTGCTGTGGCACCTGGGAGCCGCCTGGATACTGGGCGCCGACGCCACATCCGGGGCGCATTCGCTCTACCTGACGCTGCTGGCGCTCGGGCTGTTCGCCGCGCTGTACCTGGTGCAGGCATGCATCGTCGCCAGGCCCGAGGGCGTCCTGGCGCGGCGCCTGTACCCGGCAGCCTTCGCCGGATTCTTCCTTGACGAACACTTCACCCGCCTGACCTTCCGCCTGTGGCCGCCACGCCGGCCGGGCCTGCCCGTGAACGGAGAACGCTCATGACCGCTCTCGAACATTTCGTCGCCATCGACCGCGATCTGCTGCACGCCGCCGCCAGACGCGCGTGCGAGCGCATCGCGCCCACCTGGCCGCTGGATCGCATGATTGCCGTCAGCCCCCTCTGGGAACGGCGCGATCAGGCCTGGCAGGAGGTGGCCGAGCAGCTTTGGCGCCGCGCCGGCAGCCGACTGACGCTGGATGCGCAGGCGTATCGGCAGGCCCTGCAGGAAGGGCATTTCGATGGCCGTCACCTGCAGCAGGCGCTGGACGAGGCCGGCTCGAGCTGGACACCGGCGCAGCTGCTGCACCTGCTTCCCGCGCAGGATGCAGAGGCGTGCGGGCTGCCGCTGCTGGAGGACATGGCCGATGCCGAAATCGCCCTGCCAGGTTGGCCGACATTGATCACCCAGCAGATCGGGCAGTGCTGCGCGGCCTGGTTCGACGAGGCACAGGCCGACTGGCGTCCGGATCGCTCGGAAGGGCTGTATCAGGCCTGGCGCGCGGCCATGCTGCAGGATCGAGGACTCAGCGTGCTCAGTGCCTGTACCGAGCTGCGTCAGCGCATCGGCGAATTGCCGATGCAGCCGCAGGCGGCACTGGAGGTTGCGGTACAGCGCCTGGGGTTGGCGGCCGATGAGCTGGACGAATGGTTCGACTGCCTGTTGCTGCGCAGCCTTGGCTGGGCTTCCTGGTGCGCCTACCGGCGCTGGCAGGCACGGCTTCAGGGCGACGACGATGACAGCCTGCGGCAACTGCTGGCGATCCGCGCCGCGTGGGAATGGCTGGTGGATGATCGTCTGCGCCACGCCGGCAGCCGCTGGAGCAACTGGCGCGAGGCCTGGCAAGCAGCTCGCAGCCAGGTGCCTGCGGCCGGATGGCAGGCGCTGCTGCTGTGTCAGCGCGCCGAAGAGTTGGCCTGGCAGGAGCAGTTGCAGCAAGGCTTGCGCCGGCCCCAGGCGGTGCCGGCGCAGGCGCCCGAGCTGGCACGGGTGTATTTCTGCATCGACGTGCGTTCCGAACCTCTGCGTCGCGCCCTCGAGCAGGCCTGCCCGCAGGTGCGGACCGGTGGTTTTGCCGGCTTCTTCGGCCTGCCCATTGCCTACACGCCGCTGGGCACCGCCGCCACGCGCCCGCAGTTGCCCGGGTTGTTGGCCGCCCAGCTGGCGGTCAGCGACAGCTGCGGCGACAGCCAGCGCGACCGCGTGCTGGCCGAGCGGCGGCAGAAGCGTCTGGCGCGCCAGGGGCGGTGGCAGCTGTTCGAGCGCCTGCCGGCGTCGAGTTTCACCCT
>NZ_JAODYT010000055.1:0-29191 GCF_029834875.1 Pseudomonas sp. GD04158
CGATGATCTTCGTCTCGGTCAACGCGCCGGACGTGGCCATGACCCAGCTGATGGTGGAAACCCTCAGCCTGATCTTCCTCGCCCTGGTGTTTCGCAAGATGCCCACCGTGCCGCCGAGCGGCGCACGCGCCCCCTGGAAGCGCCGCCTGCATGCCGGCGTGGCCATCCTCTTCGGCCTCAGCGTGACCGGCGCCCTGCTGCTGGCGGTCAGCCTGCCGCTGCCGGGCGAGGTCGCCCAGTGGTACCAGGCCAACAGCCTGCCGGGCGGGCACGGGCACAACGTGGTCAACGTGATTCTGGTGGACTTCCGCGCCTTCGACACCCTGGGCGAGATCCTCGTGGTGGCCCTTTCCGCCCTGGCCGCCGCCAGTCTGCTCGGCAGTGGCCAGCGCATCGGCAACGAGCACGGCGGCGAAGACGCCTTCACCTCGCCGCTGCTGCGCCAGGGCCTGCGCCCGCTGGCCTGGCTGATGATGGCGGCCTCGCTGCTGCTGCTGTGGCGTGGCCACAACCTGCCGGGCGGCGGCTTCATCGGCGGTCTGGTGGCGGCCTGCGGCCTGATCCTGCTGGTGCTGACCTACGGCCACGGGCAGATTCGCCGGGTGCTGCCGCTGCCACCGGCACAGCTGATCGGCATCGGTCTGGGCTGCGCGGCAGGTGCCGGCATTCTCGGCCTGCTCGCCGGTAGCGCCTTTCTCACCGGCCTATGGATCTTCCCCGGCGGACTGCCGCTGGGTACGCCGCTGTTGTTCGATGTCGGCGTATTCCTCACCGTGTTCGGCTCCGCCCTGCACATGATCGACAAGCTGACGGGAGTACGCCACTGATGGAATGGCTCGCCGCAATCACTACCGGAGGCCTGGCCGGGCTGGGTCTGTGGATGCTTCTGGACCGCAACCTCAAGCGCGTGGTGCTGGGGGTGGTGGTACTGGGCAACGCGATAAACCTCGGCGTACTCACTGCCGGACGCTTCTTCGGCGAACGTCCGGCCTTCGTCGACGCCGGCAACGGCGCCAGTACCGCCAATGCGCTGCCGCAGGCACTGGTGCTGACCGCCATCGTCATCGGCTTCAGCCTGTTCGTCTTCGCCCTGGCACTGCTCAAGCGCACCCGCGAACTGCACGGCGACAAGACCACCGACTCGGTCAGCTCGATCACCGAGCAGCCGGCGCCGGACTGGCATGCCGGCGAACATGAAAGCGATGGCAACGGCGCAGAGGCACGTCGATGAACCAGGCTTTGCTCGTTGCACCGATTCTGATCCCGCTGTGCAGCCTGCTGCTGGCCACCGTGCTGCGGCGCCATCTGCTGGCGGTGCGCGCGCTCAGCCTGGGCGGCACCGGCCTGCTGCTGGCGGCGGGCCTGGCGCTGGTCTGGCAGGCGGCTCATGGCGTGGTGCTCAGCGGCCAGGTCGGTGGCTGGCAGGCGCCGTTCGGCATCAGCCTGGTGATCGATCGCCTGTCGGCGGTGATGATCGCCATCAGCGCACTGATCGCCCTGGTCACCCTGCTCTACGGCATAGCCAAGGACAACGACACGCGCATCGGCCGCGATTTCCACCTGTTCGTCCAGGGCCTGCTGACCGGCATCTGCGGCGCCTTCATCACCGCCGACATCTTCAACCTCTACGTCTGGTTCGAGGTGCTGCTGATCGCCTCCTTCGCCCTGATGGCCCTGGGCGGTGGCAGCCGCCGGCTGGCCGGCAGCATGACCTACGTGGCGCTGAACCTGTTCGCCACACTGATCTTCCTGCTCGCCGCCGGCCTGGTCTACGGCGCCAGCGGCACGCTGAACATGGGCGAGCTGGCGATGATCATGCGCAGCGGCGAAGCGCCGCCCGGCGTCACCCCGGCGCTGCTGCTGATGCTGTTGTCGTTCGCCATCAAGGCCGCGTTGTTCCCGGTGTTCGGCTGGCTGCCGGCCACCTACCACGTGGCGCTGACGGCGGTCTCGGCGATGTTCGCAGGCCTGCTGACCAAGGTCGGGGTGTACGCGCTGATTCGTCTGGTGACCCTGCTCTGGCCGGAATACGGTCTGCCGCACCAGCTGCTGCTGTGGGTCGCCTGCGCCACCATGCTGGTGGGCGTGCTGGGCGCGGCGGCGCAGACCGAGGTGCGTCGCATCCTGTCATTCCATATCGTCAGCCAGGTCGGCTACATGATCCTCGGCCTCGCCCTGGCCACCCCGCTGGCCCTGGCCGGCGCGGTGTTCTACCTGATCCACCACATCATCGTGAAGGCCAACCTGTTCTTCATCGGCGGGCTGGCCGCGCGCATCTGCGGCTCCGAACGCCTGGTGGCCATGGGCGGCCTGTACCGGCGCATGCCCTGGCTGGCGTTGCTGTTTGCCATCCCCGCCCTGTCGCTGGCCGGCATACCGCCGCTGTCCGGTTTCTGGGCCAAGTTCCTGCTGGTCAAGGCCAGCCTGGATGCCGCCGCCTGGTGGGCTGCCGGCATCGCCCTGCTGACCGGGGTGTTCACCCTGCTGTCGATGAACAAGATCTGGAACGAGGCCTTTCTCAAACCCCATCCGCAGGGCGAGGAGGCGCTGCAGCCGGTGCCTGGCATGCGCGCGGCCTGGCTGGGCATGGCCGGCCTGGCCCTGCTCACGGTATTGATCGGCCTGGGCGCCGGCCCCCTGATCGACTACGCGGTGGCCGCCGCGGCGCAACTGGCCGATCCGCAGGCCTATCTGCAGCCCTTCGCAGCAGTGGGAGGTAACTGATGCCATTTCTCGTCCATCTGCTGGCCAGCGCGGGCCTGGCCTGGAGCCTCGGCAGCGCTCATCTGGGCGGCGGCCTGCTGGCCTTCGCGGCGCTCTATCTGCTCGCCCGCCTGCTGGGCCTGGCCGTGGCGCGTCTGCGCCGTTATGCGCAAAGCCTGGAACATGGCATCAGCTTCTGTCTGTGGTTCATCGCCCAGGTGTTCCTCGCCACCTACCACGTCGCCACCCTGGTGCTGGCACGGCGGGTGGAGGTGGAGCCGGCAGTGCTGGCCTACCCGGTCACCCGCCGCGAGGTGGACAAGGTCACCCTGCTCGGCACCCTGTTGACCCTCACCCCCGGCACCCTGGCCCTGGAATACGACGAGGAGCGCGGCCTTCTCTACATCCACGCCCTCGACGCCCGGCGCAGCGAGGACGTGACGCACATTCTGACCGAGCTGGAACGCCGCCTGCTGGCCTGGCTCGATGCCGGCAAACGCGAAGGAGTAAGCCCATGACCCTGCATCTGGCTGGTGCCGCCTGGGTCCTGCCCCTGGCCGCCGCCCTGCTCGCGCTGAGCGGGCTGATCGTGCTCTACCGTCTGCTGCGCGGGCCGAGCCGCCCGGACCGTGCGGTGGCCATCGACGCCCTGACCCTGCTGGCGGTGGCCGCCATGGCGCTGCTCTGCCTGATGCGCGGCGAGGCGCTGTTCGTCGATGTCGCCGTGCTGCTGGCACTGGTGTCGTTCCTCGGCACCGCGGCCTTCGCCTTCCTGTTCGATGACGCCCACAGCCAGCTTCCGGGCAAACGCGAGGAACGACCATGAACGAAGTACAGGCCTGGCTGGCATCGCTGCTGGTGCTTGCCGGCGCACTGATTTCCCTGCTCGGCGCGATTGGCGTGCTGCGCCTGCCGGACAGCTACAGCCGCATGCACGCGGCGAGCAAGGCCGGAGTACTCGGCGCGGTGCTGCTGCTGGGCGCCGTGGCGCTGGCCAGCAGTGGCGAACTGGCCCTGGAGGCTCTGCTCGGCCTGCTCATCCTGCTGGCCAGCGCGCCCCTGGCCGCCCATGCCGTGGCCCGCGCCGCCCACCGCGCCGGTATCAGGCCGACACTGGGACGCCTGGGCGACGATCTGGAGCGCAGTCACCAGAAAGGCGAGTGACTCAGTCGATCTGCCGACGAAACGGCGGCAACGCGTTGAGAATGGCCTTGCCGTAGCGCTGGGTGACCACGCGCCGGTCCAGCAGGGTGATGGTGCCGCGGTCGGCCTCGGTACGCAGCAGGCGGCCGCAGGCCTGCACCAGGCGCAGCGAGGCGTCCGGCACGGCGATTTCCATGAACGGATTGCCGCCGCGCGCCTCGATCCATTCGGCCAGCGCCGCCTCCACCGGGTCGTCCGGCACGGCGAAGGGAATCTTGGCGATCACCACGTGCTCGCAGTAGGCGCCAGGCAGGTCGACGCCCTCGGCGAAGCTGGCCAGGCCGAACAGCACGCTCTCCTCGCCCGAGTCGACACGCGCCTTGTGCTTGTTCAGGGTCTCCTGCTTGGACAGGTTGCCCTGGATGAACACGCGCTTGCGCCAGTCGCGGTCGAGGCCGTCGAACACATCCTGCATCTGCCTGCGCGAGGAGAACAGCACCAGCGTGCCGCGGCTGCCGGCCACCAGTTCCGGCAACTCGCGCACGATGGCGGCGGTGTGCAGCGCCGCCTCGCGCGGGTCGGCCTTCAGATCCGGCACGCGCAGCAGCCCGGCATCGGCGTGGTGGAAGGGGCTCGGCACGATGGCGGTGACCGCCACCTTGGGCAGCCCGGCGCGCATGCGGTAACGGTCGAAGGTGCCCAGCGCGGTAAGGGTGGCCGAGGTCACCAGAGCGCCGTGGGCGACGTTCCACAGGTTGCGGCGCAGGGTTTCGGCGGCCAGGATCGGGCTGGCGTTGACCTCGATGTCGAACAGCGCGCCGCTCTCGGCCAGGGTCAGCCAGCGCGCCATGGGCGGGCTTTCCTCGGGGTCTTCGGCGGTGAAGGCCAGCCACAGCTCCCAGTTGCCCTTGGCCCGCGCCATCAGGCTGCCGAACAGCGGGTACCACTCCTCGGCCTGATGGCTGGCGATGCCCACCGCGCCCTCGCCGTCCATGGCTTCCTTGAGCAGCTCGGTGACGCCGGTGAACAGGTCGTTGAGCTTGGAGAAACCCTTCTTCAGCTCCAGTCCCAGCTCGGTCAGGTGCTCCGGCACCACGCCGCCGACGAAGCGGTGACGCGGGCGCTCGCGCCCCTCCATGTCCTCGCCGGCCTTGAAGTCGGCGATCTGCTCGCAGGCACTGAACATGAACTGCTGCTGGGTCTTGAGCTCGCGGGCCAGCTCCGGCACCTGTTCGATCAGGCGGCCGAGATCGCCCGGCAGCGGGTTCTGCGCCAGCAGCTTGGTCAGGTTCTTGTCGATCTGGGTCAGCCAGTCGGCGGTCGAGCGCAGGCGGGTGAAATGGGCGAAATGGCCGATGGCCTTGTCCGGCAGGTGGTGCCCTTCGTCGAAGACATAAATGGTCTCGCGCGGGTCGGGCAGCACCGCGCCGCCGCCCAGGGCCAGGTCCGCCAGCACCATGTCGTGGTTGGTGACGATCACGTCGACCTTGCCCATGCCCTCGCGTGCCTTGTAGAAGGCGCACTGCTGGAAGTTCGGGCAGTGGCGGTTGGTGCACTGGCTGTGGTCGGTGGTCAGCTGCGCCCAGCGGCTGTCTTCCAGCTCCTCCGGCCAGCTGTCGCGGTCGCCGTCCCACTTGTTGCCGGCCAGTTTCTCGATCATCGCGGTGAACAGCTTCTGCCCCTGCTCGTCGACGTCGATGCGAAAGCCTTCTTCCTCGAACAGCTGGGCAGTGGCGCTCTGCGCGGCGCCGTCCTGCAGCAGGTGATCGAGCTTGGACAGGCACAGGTAACGGCCACGGCCCTTGGCCAGGGCGAAGCTGAAATTCAGCCCGCTGTTACGCAGCAGATCCGGCAGGTCCTTGTGCACGATCTGCTCCTGCAGGGCGACCGTCGCGGTGGCGATCACCAGGCGCTTGCCGGCGGCCTTGGCGGTGGGAATGGTGGCCAGGCTGTAGGCCACCGTCTTGCCGGTACCGGTGCCCGCCTCCACCGCGACCACGGCCGGCTCGCCCAGGCGCTTGCCCTCGTCGTCGGTCTTGATGGTGCCCAGCACCTTGGCGATCTCGGCGATCATCAGACGCTGGCCATAGCGCGGCTTCAGCGACTTGGCTTCGAGAAAGCGCGAGTAGGCGCCCTGGATCTGGGACTTGAGTTCGGTACTGAGCATGAGTTCTGGAACGAAAAAGGCTGGATAAATTTTCAGTATTCGCGGATCGGCCGCTATCATAGCGCGCCAATCGCTTCGGCGCAGACTCACGTGCCCTCGAGTTTCGCCAGAGGCCTGCCCACTCGTCCGGAGACCGCGCATGACCCCTTACGCCCCGCTCTACGCCCTGCATCTGCTGGCCGCCGTCATCTGGGTCGGCGGCATGTTCTTCGCCTGGATGATCCTGCGCCCTGTTGCCGTGCAGGCGCTGGAAGCGCCGGCGCGCCTGCGTCTGTGGCTGGGCGTGTTCGAGAAGTTCTTCGTCTGGGTCTGGGTGGCGGTGGTGACGCTGCCGCTGAGCGGTTTCGCCATGCTGCATCTGAGCCATGGCGGCCTCGATGGCGCACCGCGCTACGTGCAGATCATGATCGGTCTGTATCTGGTGATGCTCGCCCTGTTCCTGCGCATCCAGGCGCTGCGGCTGCCGGAGCTGCGCCGCGCGGTGGCCAGCGAGAACTGGCCTGCCGGCGGCGAGGTACTGGGCAAGATTCGCAAGCTGGTGGGCAGCAACCTGCTGATCGGCCTGTCGCTGATGGCGCTGGTGGCGATGCGTCCGTCCTTCTGAGGACGCTGCCCGCCTCGATCAGAAACGCAGCACCTGCAACGCGCCATCGGGCCCTGCCGGACCTTCGCGCCCGGCTTGCCCGGGCTTGCCATCCGGGGCGCCATCGACTCCGTAGAGCAGGCAACCCTTGGCCTTGCCACCGCGACCGGCACGCCCCGCGGCCCCGGCTTCGCCGCCTGCACCGCCATCGAGCAGCACGCGCAGACGCTCCACCTCGACGTGCTGCGCGGCTTCCAGCGTCACCTTGCCGCCTGCGGCGCCCGCCAGACCGTCGCTGCCGTCCTGACCGTCATGGCCGGCACTGGCCTGCCCCCAGGTGCAACCGCCCGGCTGGCCATGGGCGCCGTCCAGGCCCGCATAGCCAGGCGTGCCGCGCCCGCCACGTACGTCCAGAGTGAGATCGTCGAAGGTCAGCCGGTGCAGCTTCAGATGGATTTCACGTCCTGCTGTCGCGGGTCGCTGATAGCTGCCCGCGGCGCCCCTGGCGCTGATCCAGGCGCCCGGGGCGATCTCGCCGTCCAGCACTTCCAGGCGCAGCGCCTGCTCGCTGGGCGCCACACCGATACGTGCTTCGCGCCCCATCAGCAGTTGGCCGATGCGCAGCTCCGTGAGCGTAGCCGGGATGAGCAACGTGGCATGATCCGCCACTTCCAGACGCTCCAGCTGCAACGCGCTGCCGGCATTGGGCAGGCGCATCAGGGCGTGGGAAGGTACCGTGATCTGCGTATCGGCTGCCGCCGTGGCGGCGCCGAGCCACAGCACCAGCAGCAGATTACGCATGCGCCGCCTCCTCGGCTGCGGCCGATGCCTCGGCGGCAGCCGCCACCGTCGGCTTCAGCGGGTAGAGGTGGAAGATGCCGAACAGCAGTACCTGCAACCGGTCGAGCCAGGGATTGCTGCGCCCGGTCAAGGTGTCGGCGAACAGCCAGAGCTGCACCCCATGCAGAACCAGGAGGAATGCCGCCAGCAGGTGGATCAGTTGTTCGAAGGGGGGCCCCACCCATTTGACCAGGGCCGCGCCGAATACCAGCCAGAACGACAAGGTCAGCGCCTTGCCAGCAATCAACAGTGCTTTCATCCCGCCCTCTCGCTCGGTTTTCCAGTAGCGCAGCACGTTAACCGCTCGCGGCCCGGACCACCAGTCTGGAGGGCGTTTTTGCATGACTTCGTCTAGCGCCTGGCGACAAGGCGGCGAGCCTCAGACCCTCCCCGGTCCGAGGCACGCTCGTTGCTCAACGGGAAACGTACAGCTCTACCCTGCGGTTCTGCGCACGCCCGGCATCACTGCCGTTGTCCGCCACCGGCTGGCTCTCGCCGCGTCCTTCGGTGCTGAGCTTGCCGGCCGGCACGCCCTGGGCGACGAGGAAATCCGCCACGCTACGCGCACGGCGCTCGGACAGACCCTGGTTGTAGGCGTCCGAGCCGACGCTGTCGGTATGGCCGACGACCTTCACCGAGACCAGGCTGGCGCCGGTCAACCGTGCGCTGACATCGGTGAGCAGGCGCCGCGCCTCGGCGGTCAGTTCCGCGGAGTCGAAGGCGAACAGCACGTTGCCCAGGTCGCTCAGGACGATGACTTCGTCCTGCGCTACCGGCTCCATGGCAGGCGCAACAGGGGCGCTGGCGGGGTACTGCGGCAACGGGCAGCCGTTATGGCTCACGGCGGTACCGGCAGGCGTGCCGGGGCAGCGGTCGCGGCGGTCGAACACGCCGTCACCGTCCTCGTCGCCATCCTGCGCGTAACAGATGATGGTGCCGAGCAGCGCACCGGCGACAGCGCCGCCTGCTGCCCAGGTGGAACTCTCGATGGCACCCAGGCCGCCACCGGCCAGGGCTCCGATCGCACTGCACAGGGGCCAGTTCCCCTGGTTGAGCGGCGCGTCTCCCGTACTGGAAGTCGTGGCACAACCGGAGAGAACACTGCTGACCAAGAGAAAAGGTAAAACCCTCGAAAGGTGGGCTCTCATGGCGGTGTCTCCTGTGTTACCGACTGAATGCCGGTAACACAGGAGTAAAGACGCCGCTTCGCTTGAGCACAAGAACAGCAGAGCCCGCGCGGCTTGTGGCCGGGCGGGCTCTGCTCAGGCATTACCCCGGCTTAGGGCTGAGCCTCGACCTCGGCTTCTACGCGACGGTTGATGGCACGGCCTTCGGCGGTGGCGTTGTCGGCAACCGGGCGGCTTTCGCCATAACCCACTGCCTGGACGCGATTGGACTCGACGCCGTACTGGTTGACCAGTACCTCGCGCACCGCATTGGCGCGGCGCTCGGACAGGCCCTGGTTGTACGCGTCACTGCCCACCGAGTCGGTGTGCCCTTCGACCACGGTGCTGGTCTGCGGGTATTGCTTCATGAAGTCGGCCAGCGCTTTGATGTCGCCGTAGCTTTCCTGCTTGACCTGAGACTTGTCGAAGTCGAACTTGACGTCCAGCTCGACCCGCACCGCCTCGGCCCGAGGTTCGGCGACCACGACTTCTTCGACGACGACTTCCTCGGCCACGGCAACCTGCTGCGCATCGGCGCCATGCACCCAGCAGTAGGCAGCCGCCATGCCGGCACCAAGCACGGCGCCGCCACCCGCCCAGGTGGAGCTTTCGATCGCACCCAGCGCAGCACCGCCGACACCGCCCACCGCCGCACAGGTGGGCCAGTCGGATTTCTGCAAGCCGGCGCAACCGGTCAACAGGGTACTGGCCAGAATCAGGGGTACAGCGTTCCTTGTGATGCTCATACTTTAGGTCTCCAATGTTCATCGGCCCATAACCGATTCAATGGTAGTAAAGACAGGAGTTGTGCAATCCGCCAGCTATAGGAGGTATTGCGCATAATTTCCTCGGACTCTAGGCCTGTTCCCGGCGTCACGTTAGTCTTTGTCGAGTTTTCGAGGATGTTCCATGACCGCCAGCCCAAGTTCCCGTACCCCGCAGCAGGCCCTGGCCGCGCTGCTCGACCGTTACAGCCCGGCGAAGCTCCTGCTGCTCGGCGCCAGCGAGCTGCCCGCACTCAGCGCCTTCCAGAGCGTGCATCCGGACTGCAGCGTGAGCCTGGCGCCGGCCGCCGCGCTGACGCCAGAACTGGCCGCACAGCGCTTCGACCTGGCCCTGCTGGTCGATTGCCTCGAGCACATGCCCAAGCGCGAAGGCCTGCAGTTGCTGGGCGGCATTCGTAATCTCAATGCCAGCCGGGTCGCCGTGCTGGTGGATCTGCAGGCGAGCGATTGGCGCGAAACCGATTTCTTCGCCCTCGCCATGCAGGCCAGCGAGCAGTTCCAGCGCGAGGGACAGACCCTGCATCTGTTTACCTACGATCTGCTCGACTACAAGCAGGTCCCCGACTGGCTCAACGCCAAGTTCTGGGCCAACCCGGAAAACTTCGGCAAATACTGGTGGTGAGGCGATGAGCCAGCTCGATCCAAGCTGCCCCTGCGGCAGCGGCAAACTACTCGGCCAATGCTGCGGTCCCTACCATGCCGGCAGCCACGCCCCCAGTGCCGAGCTGCTCATGCGCTCGCGCTACAGCGCGTATGTGCTGGGCCTGGTGGACTATCTGGTCGCCACCACCCTGCCCGTGCAGCAGAGCGCCCTGGACCGCGAAGCCATGGCCGCCTGGAGCGCCCAGGCCACCTGGCTGGGCCTAGAAGTCGAAGGCAGCGAGGTATTCGGCGGCCAACCCGAGCATGCGCAGGTCACCTTCACCGCGCGCTGGCATGACGAGAACGGCGAGCACTGCCATCGCGAATGCTCGGCCTTCGTCCAGGTTCAGGGGCGCTGGTACTTCCTCGACCCGACTGCGCCCTTGAAAGCCGGGCGCAACGACCCCTGCCCCTGCCAGGGCGGGCAGAAATTCAATAAGTGCTGCGCCCCCTATCTCGGCACCTGACTGGCACTCGCACCGCTTTCTGCTTGAGTTGAAGCGTCCGCAGGGACATTCAACAAGGAGAAGGCCATGCACAAGAAGAGTGGTATCGCGTTCATCCTGGCCAGCCTGCTTATGGGCTGCGCCGGACAGCCCAATGGGCCGACAGGGGACTACACGGATCTGGGCGACAGCCAGCGCGTCAGCCGGCTGTTCGCCTATCCGAACAACTGCAGCGTGATCTGCTACCGCGACTGGACGCTGGAACAGACCGTCGAGCATTACCTGAAACAGAGCCTGGCACGCGACGGTTACGACCAGGCCAGCGTACGCGTGCTGCGCAACGGGGAGCGCATTCAGGCGTATTTTTCAGGCACGCCGCAGGGCTACGGGCGCTCCCTGCAGCAGCTGCTCGATTCCGGCGACCTCGCCTACCAAGGCGCCAGCCAGCTGAACCGCGACGGCAAGTGGCAGTACAACTGGTACTTCTTCCTGCCGCTGGGTATGGCGCTGGAGAACCGCAAGAGCGTCGAGCTGCTGCATTTCCCACCCGATTACTCGCTGACCCAGGCTCAGGACTACCTGCGCTCCAGCACCACCGACCGCTGGGCCGCGCTGCTCAGCTACAACGGCATTCCCCAGGCCCAGACACCGGCCTATCAGACCATCGTCGATATCGCCCCCATCGCCGCACCGGCCAGCGCCGGCAGCGCCCTGGAGGGCGTCTACGGCTACTTCAACAGCTACCAGCAGCGCATGGTCAGCGAACTCAGCGCCGGCAAGGGCGACGGTACGCTGCCGATGGTTGCCTTCGGCAGCCCGGTGCGCAACTGGATCAAGCAGCAGTACGGCGTGAACCTGCCCGTGCTCGGCCTCGGGCAGATCAGCGCGGCACCCGGCCAGCTGGTTTCCGTGCTGGGTGCCAACCATCCCAGCTATATCTGGTACGCAGCCGATCCGGCCAACAACCAGGGCAGCGAAGACAAGGCCAACGCCACCGGAATCCGGGTGATGGGGCAGGATCTGAGCGCCGCCTGCTGGCAGGCCGGCATGGGTCAGCAGCCTGCGGGCAACCCGCAGCAGACCCTCGCCGCCTGTACCCAGAAGTGGCAGGTGACGGACAAGATGCAGACCTGTGAGCTGTTCTTCGTCACGGTACGCAATCTCAAACCGGAAGAGGCCGAAGCCAAATGCAAGAACCAGGCAGGCTGACCGATCTGCCCGCCCTGCAGGCAGGCCGCTAAGCGGAGCGAATGCCGCGGCCGACGTCGCGGCGTTCCTTCAAGCCAGTGCGGCCGGCCCCAGCGCGCAGAATGCCGCTCACTCCTGCAGTTTCAGATGCGAGGTATCCGGCGGTGGCGCGGCGGCCTCGGCCTTGGCCTGGCCCATGTCGCTGCCCACCGGGGCCAGACTGAACTGCGAGAGGTCGACGCGAGGCGCCTGGGCATCGGGCTTGGCGTCCTGCAGATCGGCACCTACCGGGGCGATGCCGAAGTCGGGCGCATCCACTTCGCTGAATGCCGCCATGTACTCGTCGCGCGGAGCCACCTGCAGGCGTCCCGGCCTGGGCGCTGCGGCCGGCACCACCGGTGCGCCGGCCGTTTCGAGCGGAGGCGGAGGCGCCAGCTCGACCTCCTCAATCGGCATGTCCATGTCGACCACTTCCACCCGCGCACCGGCGCGCTCCAGCGTCGCCCGGTACTTCTCCGCCCCGGCCGCATCGAGATTGTTCTTGATCACGATGCGACGGCCGGAAAACAGCTGAGCGATGCGCTGGGCGTCAGCCTGGAACAGCTTGGCCATGTTGGCCTTGACCAGCTCCGGTTGGGCGCCAGGCACCAGTTGCCCGGAGAAGGCGATCTCATAGCGACTCATGGTCACACTCCTGTCCTATTCAGGTTGCAGTATGGCGCAGGTTTTTTTGCGCTAATACTGCAGGCGTCTCATCCATGTTGTTTCGAACCGTCCAGACCGTGAAGAGCAACCGTATCGTATTGAAAATAATGGCTCTTGCCCGGTTGCAGCCGAGCGCTTGCTTGTTACACTGGGGCGCAACGGGGGTATGAAATGCTTTCTCAGGCGCAAATGATAAGAATTATCAGCCTATTGATGTTTTTCGGCCTGCTTTCTGGCCTCACAGGATGCTCTACCTGGATGACAGGTAGTTTCAAGGACCCGGATGTCCAACTCATCAAAGTTGATGTGGTCAAGGCCAGGCTGCTCGAACAGGAGTTCCGCCTGCGCTTTCGTATCGATAATCCCAACGGCGTGAACCTGCCGGTGCGCGGGCTGGACTACAACGTCCACCTCAACGGCATGCTGCTGGCCGAAGGGCATTCCAACGAGTGGTTCACCGTGCCTGCGCATGGCCATCACGTGTTCGAGGTACCGGTGCGTACCAACCTCTGGCGCCACGTGCGACAGATCGTCAAGGCGCTGGAAAAACCCGACGTGCCGATCCGCTACAGCCTCAAGGGCGAGGTAAAAACCGGCATGTTGTTCGGACGCCGCGTGCACATGGCGCGCAATGGCGAGATAATTCCGGGCGATTTCATCCCGGAGTAACCGCAATGAGCAACCAACCCCACGTCCACGGCCCCGACTGCAACCATGATCACCAGCATGACCATGGTCACGTTCACGGGCCGCATTGCAATCACGGCCATCAGGAGCCGGTGCGCAACGCCCTGAAGGATGTCGGCCGCAACGACCCCTGCCCCTGCGGCAGTCAGAAGAAATTCAAGAAGTGCCACGGCGCCTGAGGCTCGGATGAGCACGATAACGCTCACGCTCGTGCTGGCCGGTCTGCTGCTGATCGCTGCGCTGGCGGCGTATGCCTGGCACCTGTGGCGCCGCGTCTGGGCGCAGCAGGAAAGCCAGGCCGCCGCCGAGCAGGAACGCCGGCAGCGGCTCGGCGGTGACCTGAACATCCTCGCCAGCAGCCTGCTGGACGAGCAGCTGCCGCTGATCGAAGGTGCCATCCGCATCAAGGTGCTGCTCGACAACTACGACAGCGCCCTGAGCAACGATGCCCGCTGCCAGGTCTTTCACCAGCTGTTCGAAGCCACCGCCGACGTGCCCACCCACGCCGCCTGGAAGGCGCTGGACAAGCCCGCACGCCGACGCTTCGAGAAGCGCTTCACCGAGCTGGAGCTGCAACACAAGGCCGCCGCCCGCACGGCAGCGCGCTGGCTGCTCGACGAAGGGCTCGCCAGCCGGCCGGACAGGGCCTGAGCACGTCCCCAGCAGCGGCGCACGCCTGCGGCGATGAGCAGGCAGCTGGCCGCCCCCTTGTCAGGCCAGACCAGCCTCTTTACCTTGGCGACTTTGGCGCCGGTCGCAGCCCGACCGGCGCTTCGCGCACCCTTGTCGCCCTTCTGAACGCTCGCACTCCAAGGACAACCGCCATGCGTACGCTGGCCTACCTGACTCTTGCCGCCTCGCTGACCGGCCTCGCCGGCTGCCAATCCTTTCTCAACAGCCGCTATGCCGACAGCGTGCCGCCCACCCGTGGCGTGGAGCGTGTGCAGGGCATTGCCGAAAGCGCATCGGTACGGCGCAACGCCCTCGGCATGCCGCTGATCGAGTCGGGTACCTTCCACGACGCGCTGTTCACCCTGGGTTACGTGCACGCCGGCGACCGCCTCAGCCAGATGGTCGGCATGCGCCTGCTGGCCCAGGGCCGCCTGGCGGAAATAGCCGGCCCCGGCGTGCTGGAGATGGACCGCTTCATGCGCGCGGTGAACCTGAAGAAAAGCGCGGAGATCCTCTACGCCGACGCCTCACCGCGCCTGAAACGCTTCTTCGAGGTCTATGCGCGGGGCGTCAACGCCTACATGTTCCGCTACCGCGATAGCCTGCCGATGGACCTGGCCGAAGCCGGCTACCGTCCCGAGTACTGGAAGCCCGAGGACTCGGTGCTGCTGTTCTGCCTGCTCAACTTCGGCCTGTCGGTGAACCTGCAGGAAGAGGTCGCCGCGCTGACCCTGGCGCAGCGTGTGGGCGCCGACAAGCTGCCCTGGCTGCTGCCCATCTACCCGGACGAGCCGCTACCCTTCGCCGAAGCGGAAAAGCTCGCCGGCCTCGACCTGAAAGGCCAGCTGCCGGGTCTGCAGGCGATTTCCCGCACCGCCGCGCAGATCGCCGAACAGCACATGCTCGGCGTCGCCGCCTCGAACAACTGGGCCATCGCGCCGCAGCGAACCCGTGGCGGCAAGAGCCTGCTGGCCAACGACACGCACCTGCCGCTGGCGATGCCTTCGCTGTGGAATTTCGTGCAGATCCGCTCGCCCAAGTACCAGGCCGCCGGCGTCTCGCTGGCCGGCGTGCCGGCGGTGGTCGCCGGCTACAACGGCAAGCTGGCCTGGGGCATGACCATGGTCATGGGCGACAATCAGGACCTCTATCTCGAGCGCATCCGCCGCGAAGGCAGCCGCCTGATGTACGAGGCCGACGGCAAATGGCTGCCGGTCACCGAGCGCCAGGAAACCTTCTTCATCAAGGGTCAGCGACCGATCCGCGAAACGCTCTTCGAAACGCGCAACGGCCCGCTGCTCAATTCGGTGCTGGGCGAACGCAAGCATCCGCTGCAGCCGCTACCCGTGCAGAGCGGCTACGGCCTGGCGCTCAAGACCACGCAGTTCGAGCGCGACCAGAGCCTCGATGCCT
Organism: Pseudomonas sp. GD04158; assembly: GCF_029834875.1. Classification (NCBI taxonomy): domain Bacteria; kingdom Pseudomonadati; phylum Pseudomonadota; class Gammaproteobacteria; order Pseudomonadales; family Pseudomonadaceae; genus Pseudomonas; species Pseudomonas sp. GD04158. The sequence goes on from NZ_JAODYT010000055.1 coordinate 15,141, forward strand.
TCTTCGACCTGTCCCGCGCGCAGTCGGTGGACGCGGCCTTCGAGGTCGCTCGCGAGATTCGCGCGATGCCGCTGAACATCGTCTTCGCCGATGCCCAGCACATCGGCTGGCAGGTCACCGGACGCTACCCGAACCGCCGCGACGGCCGTGGCCTGCTGCCCTCCCCCGGCTGGGACGAGCGCTACACCTGGGACGGCTTCGCCGACCCGATGCTGCATCCTTACGATCAGGACCCACCGCAAGGCTGGCTGGGCACCGCCAACGAGCGCAGCGTACCGCCGGGCTACGGCATGCAGCTGTCCAGCTCCTGGTACTACCCGGAGCGCGCCGAGCGCATCGCCGAACTGGCCGGCCGGGGCAGCCACGACGGTCGCAGCATGATCGCCATGCAGTACGACCAGACCTCGCCCTTCGTCGCCAAGCTGCAGGCCATGTTCAACGACCCGGCCATGCACGACCCGCTGCGCCAGGCCATCGCGGCGCTGCCGGCCGGCCAGCGCGAACGTGCCGACGAAGCCCTGAAACGCCTCCTGGCGTTCGACGGCAAACTGGCTGCCAGCTCGGCCGATGCCGCCATCTACGGCGCCTTCCTCCACGAAAGCGCGCGGCAGATCTTCCTCGACGAGCTCGGCCCGGAAGACGGCCCGGCCTGGAACGCACTGGTGCAAACCGCCAACGCCTCCTACTCGGCACAAGCCGACCACCTGCTCGGCCGCGCCGACAGCCCGTTCTGGAACGACGTCCGCACGCCCGAGCAGGAAGACAAGCCGACCATCCTGGCGCGCAGCCTGGCGGCCAGCATCACCCTGCTCGAGAGCCGCCTGGGCGCTGAGCGGCGCAACTGGCAATGGGGCAAGCTGCACACCTACGAATGGGTGACCGACACCACCCGCCTGGCGCCCTACATGAGCGCCGGCCAGCGCAGCAGCATCAATGCCCTGAAAGGTTATCTGGACCGCGGCCCCTACCCGGCCGGCGGCGACCACAGCACCCTCAACGTCGCCGCCTATGCCTGGGGCCAAAACTTCGATACCTGGCTGGTTCCGGCCATGCGCATCGTGGTGGACTTCGCCGCCGACGAGCCGCTGATCGGCGTCAACAGCTCCGGCCAGTCGGGCAACCCGGCCAGCCCGCACTACGCCGACGGCATAGACGCCTGGCTCAAGGCCGGTTACATGAGCTTCCCGTTCAAATCGGAGAATCTGGATAAGGTCTACGGCAACCAGCGTCTGCTGCTGATGCCGGGCAAATGATGACCGTTCGTCGGGTGCGCTGAACCTTTTCCTCAGCGCACCACTCTGAATATTCGACTTACTCCATAGATCATCGTTTAAGGCGCTTCTGGCGCCTTTTCTTTTGCCTGTAGAAAAGCCGGCGCGAAAAGATGGCCTTTTCCCATCACCGGAATTGAACTTAACCAAACGTTCAGGCTCATAAGCCATGCATCGTGTTGCAAAGCTCCTGGCGCCTCTGGCGCCTATTTTTTTGCCCGCAGCTTTGCGCTCGGTCCCTCAGGCCAGCAGGCTGCGGTCGAATATGAACACGCCTGCCGCCGGCCGCCGCTCCAGCAGCACCTGGGGTCGTCCCATCTTCGGGTAGTTCTTCTCTCCGGTATCGACTATCCAGCCCTGCGTCTTCATGCGCTCCAGCCTGCCGCGCAGCGTGGTGTGCTGCACCGGCTCGCCGAGGCAGGCCTGAAAGGCAGCGAGCGCCTCCGTCACGGTAAAGCGTGGTGCCAGCAGATAGAGCGGCAACGAGCTGTAAACCGATTTGCCCTGCAACCGCTCCATCGCCAGGCGCACCAGTTGTCCATGGTCGAACGGCAAGGCCTGTTGGCCTGTGGTTAGCGCCGACAGATCGATGAACTGCAGATGTTCATCCTGCGGCTCAACGTCAGGCGCCAGCAGCGCCAGGTAGCAGGTGCTCAGCGACCAGCCGCGCGGGTCGCGCACGCCATTGCCCACCGTGGCCACCTGCTCCAGGTATTGCGGTTGCAGGCGCGCCTTGTCTGCCAGGGCACGGGCAGCCGCGGCATCCAGGCTGGCATCGGCGCAGCGGCCGTTGACCAGTACTCCCGGCAGCGCCCATTGCCCGGCATAGGGCTCGCGCTGGCGGCGAGCCAGCAGCACCTGCAAAACCCCTTCCCCATTCAGCCTCAGGGCCACGATATCGACCCCGGCGAGAACTTCCGCTGCACTCATAGGCACTCTCACTGCTTCGTTTACTTATTTCATCTTGACCAATAACTCGCGGTCTTTCACCTGTTTCCATGAAAAAACGCTTGACTACATATTTCATCAGATGAAATATGTAGTCATCCAAGCGCAGAGAGGAGCGCACCATGAAGATCGCCAGCTTCGACGTAGACGCCCAGAAAGGCTTCACCCCGCTGTGCCCCGGCGAACTGCCCGTACCCGAAGGCGATGCCATCGTCCCGGCGCTGAATCAGCTGGCCACACGCGCCCAGCTGCGCATCGGCAGCAAGGATGCCCACAGCCCGCGGGCCGCCTGGGTGGTCGACAGCCACGCACAGATGCTGCAGCCCTTGCCCCTGGCCAATGCCGATCTGACCTGGGTCAGCCACTGCGTGCCCGGCACGCCCGGCTTCGAGCTGCTCGAAGGCCTGCCTGCGCCGCTGGATTACGACTACTTCGTATGGAAAGGCGTGGAGCCCGACCTGCACCCCTACGGCGCCTGTTACCACGACCTGGCCGAGAAGCGCAGCACGGGCGTGATCGAATTTCTCCGGCACAATGCAGTCGACCACATACTGGTCGGCGGCCTGGCCCTGGATTACTGCGTGAAAACCACGGCCCTGCAGCTGCGCCGCGCCGGCTTCGCAGTGACCGTCTACCTGCCGGCCTGCCGCGCCATCGCCCGCAACACCGCCGATGCAGCCTGTACCGCCATGCGCGAACAGGGCATCACACTTGCATCCAGCCTGGATGAGCTGGACAGCGCCTTAGCCACGGAGACCCAAGGATGAGCGAGAGTATCTTCGCCGAACGGATCGTGCAGAACCTGCTCGACACCGACTTCTACAAGCTGACCATGATGCAGGCGGTGCTGCACAACTACCCCAACGCCGAGGTGGAATGGGAGTTCCGCTGCCGCAGCAGCGAGGACCTGACGCCCTACCTGGCCGAAATTCGCTACCAGATCGAGCGCCTGAGCGAGCTGAGCATCACCGCGGACCAGCTCGCCTTTCTCGAGCGCATCCCGTTCATCAAGCCCGACTTCATCCGCTTTCTCAGCCTGTTCCGCTTCAACCTGCGCTACGTCCACACGGGCATCGAAGACGGCCAGTTGAGCATTCGCCTGCGCGGCCCCTGGCTGCACGTGATCCTCTTCGAGGTGCCGCTGCTGGCCATCGTCAGCGAAGTGCGCAACCGCTATCGCTACCGCGAGGTACTGCTGGAGCAGGCTGCCGAGCGCCTCTACCAGAAGCTCGACTGGCTGCGCGCCGAGGCCAGCGAGGACGAGCTGGCCGGTTTCCAGCTCGCCGACTTCGGCACCCGCCGGCGCTTTTCCTACCGCGTGCAGGAACAGGCGGTGCACATCCTCAAGCGTGATTTCCCAGGGCGTTTCGTCGGCACCAGCAACGTGCACCTGGCCCGCGAATTCGACCTCAAACCCATCGGCACCATGGCCCACGAATGGCTGATGGCGCACCAGCAACTGGGCCCCAGGCTGATCGACAGCCAGATAGCCGCCCTCGATTGCTGGGTGCGTGAATACCGCGGCCAGCTGGGTATCGCCCTGACCGACTGCATCACCATGGATGCCTTCCTGGCCGACTTCGACTTGTATTTCGCCAAGCTTTTCGACGGCCTGCGCCACGATTCCGGCGACCCGCTGGAGTGGGCGGAAAAGGCCATTGCCCACTACGAGAAACTCGGCATCGACCCGCTGAGCAAGACCCTGGTGTTCTCCGACGGGCTCGATCTGCCCAAGTCGCTACGGCTCTACCGTGCACTTTCCGGACGAATCCACGTAAGCTTCGGGGTCGGCACCAACCTGACCTGCGACATACCCGGCGTCGAGCCGATGAACATCGTGATCAAGATGATCGCCTGCAACGGCCAGCCCGTGGCGAAGATCTCCGACACACCCGGCAAGACCCAGTGCCGCGACGAGAATTTCGTCAGCTACCTGAAACACGTCTTTCGCGTCACCCAGTGAGGACCTAGACATGAGTAACCGCCAAGCCGAAATCGCCGCCGCCCTCGACGTGGTGCCCCCCTTCGCCGACGATGCCGCGCTGGTCGCCGAGATCGAACGGCGCAAGACCTTCATCAAGAACACCCTCAAGCAGTCCGGCCTCAAGGTACTGGTGCTGGGTATCAGCGGCGGCGTGGACTCCACCACGGCCGGACGCCTGGCCCAGCTCTCGGTCGAGGAGCTGCGTGCCGAGACCGGCGACGCCGACTATCGCTTCATCGCCGTGCGTCTGCCGCACAACACCCAGCACGACGAGCACGACGCCCAGGATTCGCTGAAATTCGTCAATGCCGATGAAGAGGCCACGGTCAACATCGCCGCCAGCGTAATCGGCCTCAGCGAGCAGGTCAGCCACCTGCAACAGCTGAGCGACGCCAGTCGCGACTTCGTGATTGGCAACGTCAAGGCACGCATTCGCATGGTCGCCCAGTTCACCATCGCCAACGCCAACAACGGCCTGGTGATCGGCACCGACCACGCCGCCGAGGCGGTGATGGGCTTCTTCACCAAGTTCGGCGACGGCGCCTGTGACCTCGCTCCGCTGTCGGGTCTGGTTAAACACCAGGTGCGCGCCATCGCCGCGCACCTGGGCGCGCCACAACATCTGGTACAGAAGACGCCCACCGCCGACCTGGAGGAACTGCGCCCCGGCAAGCCGGACGAGGAGGCTCACGGCGTGACCTACGCCGAGATCGATGCCTTCCTGCATGGCCAGAACGTCAGCGACGAGGCCTATGCCACCATCGTGCGCACCTATGACGCCACGCGCCACAAGCGCGAGCTGCCGCTGGTGCCCTGATCGCAGGCAACGAAAACCAGGAAGCCGGGCATTGCCCGGCTTCTTCGCATTCGGCACCGTCCGACCAGCAGTTCATGCTGCGTCGGTGGCTGCAATCAGTGACTTTCCCCGGCGATCCGTTCGGCCGGCGGGGCACTGCGCTCGTACACCTGCCGCGGCCGACAACTGGCGACGGGCGCCGGAGGCGGCTGATCCGGCAGCGTCGGCTCACCCGGCTCCTGCGGCGGCACGGGTCTACCTGGCTGATCAGGTACATCAGGGTCGGGCTGGCCGGGAACGCCGCCGGCGTTGAAATCGATAAGAGACATGCAGGGCTCTCCTGAACGTGGGCTGTTGCAGGTTGAGTAGCGTCCCGTGCGGAAGATTCAGCTTTTCCGACCAGCGCCATGAGCCGGATACGAAAAAGCCGGGCAATGCCCGGCTTCTTCCATTTTCCCGCGGTTGTCAGGTTCGCGGCAGAGTCACACCAGTCTGGCCCTGATACTTGCCGCCGCGGTCCTTGTAGGACACTTCGCAGGCCTCGTCGGACTGCAGGAACAGCATCTGCGCCACGCCTTCGTTGGCGTAGATCTTCGCCGGCAGGTTGGTGGTGTTGGAGAACTCCAGGGTCACGTGGCCTTCCCACTCCGGCTCCAGCGGCGTGACGTTGACGATGATGCCGCAGCGCGCATAGGTGCTCTTGCCCAGGCAGATGGTCAGCACGTCGCGCGGGATGCGGAAGTACTCGACCGTGCGGGCCAGGGCGAAGGAGTTCGGCGGGATGATGCAGACGTCGCTCTTGATGTCGACGAAGCTCTTCTCGTCGAAATTCTTCGGGTCGACGATGGCCGAGTGGATATTGGTGAATACCTTGAATTCGTCGGCGCAGCGTACGTCGTAGCCGTAGCTGGACACGCCGTAGGAAATCACTCGACTGGAGTCCGCACCGCGTACCTGGCGCTCTACGAACGGCTCGATCATGCCGTGTTCCTGGGCCATGCGGCGAATCCACTTGTCCGATTTGATGCTCATGGCGAGGTGTCCTGAGTGGGCGGTTACGAAAAAAAGTGAGCGCATCTTACCGATGCAGGCGCCACGCTTCAAAGAGTGCCGCCCGCCCCATCAGTCGTTATTTGCAAAAAAGCTGCATCGACCATTCGCACTCGGCGATAAAAACACGTATGGTGTGCCCACTGTGCTGCATGTGTCACCGCGAATCGCTACTAGATGCCTAGATCTCGATCCAAACATCGTCCGACTCCTAGTACTCGTTGCACTCAGTCCCGGCCTGGGCTTTTCCAGGGCTGTAATTACTTTTGTTAGGAGACATCACATGTCCAATCGTCAGACTGGCACCGTCAAGTGGTTCAACGATGAGAAAGGCTACGGCTTCATCACCCCGCAATCCGGTGACGACCTCTTCGTACACTTCAAAGCCATCCAGAGCGACGGTTTCAAATCCCTGAAGGAAGGCCAGCAGGTTTCCTTCGTGGCTACCCGTGGCCAGAAAGGCATGCAGGCTGAGGAAGTTCAGGTTATCTAACCTGCACTACCCCGCTTGAAAAGAGCCCCGCCTAGTGCGGGGCTTTTTTATGGGGGTCTGGAAGATGCCTGCCTCCCCTCTCCCATGCATTGGAGAGGGGACGGGGGAGAGGGTTCTGCAACCTGCCGCAGTCGCACATCGCTCTCTCCCGCCCTTCGGGCACCCTCGGCTTGGGCATCCTGCGTCGCTCTACCTCCTGCATCCATGCAGTCGTCTCCCATAGATGGGAGAGGGTCATCAGAAGGCCGCTGCGCGGCTGCTGTTAGTCCTCACTGATCTCGATGCTGGGCATGGCCGGCTTGCCCGCCTGGGCGATGCGCGCACCGACCTTGCGCGCCAGGTCCTGATAGATCATGGCGATCTGGCTTTCCGGATCGGCAATGGTGGTCGGCTTGCCGTCATCGGCCTGCATGCGGATGGCCATCGACAGCGGCAGGGAGGCCAGCAGCTCGACGCCGTATTGCGCAGCCAGCTTCTCGCCTCCGCCCTCGCCGAACAGGTGCTCGGCATGGCCGCAGTTCGAGCAGATGTGCACCGCCATGTTCTCCACCACACCCAGCACCGGGATGTGCACCTTGCGGAACATCTCCACGCCTTTCTTGGCATCGAGCAGGGCCAGGTCCTGCGGCGTGGTGACGATCACGCTGCCGGCCACCGGCACCTTCTGCGCCAGGGTCAACTGGATGTCACCGGTACCCGGCGGCATATCCACCACCAGGTAATCGAGGTCGTTCCAGGCGGTTTGGGTGATCAGCTGCAGCAGCGCACCGCTGACCATCGGCCCGCGCCACACCATCGGCGTGTTGTCGTCGGTGAGAAAGGCCATGGACATCACCTGCACGCCATGGGCCTCGAGCGGCACGAACCATTTCTGATCCTTCACCTGCGGCCGCGTACCCTCGGCGATGCCGAACATGATGCCCTGGCTGGGCCCGTAGATATCGGCGTCGAGGATGCCCACGCGCGCGCCCTCGCGGGCCAGCGCCAGCGCCAGGTTGGCCGCGGTGGTGGACTTGCCCACACCGCCCTTGCCCGAAGCCACGGCGATCACGTTCTTTACCCCGGCCAGTGCCGGCACCTGGGCCTGGCCCTGATGCGAGTCGATCACGCAGTCGACCTTTACCTGCGCACTGTCGACGCCATCGAGGTTCTCCAGCGCCATTTGCAGCATCTGCGCCCAACCGTTCTTGAACAGGCCGGCGGCGTAGCCCAGCTCCAGACGTACGGTAACGCGCGCGCCCTGGATGTCGACCTCGCGCAGGCAACCGGCGCTGACCGGGTCCTGATCGAGATGGGGGTCGGTGAACTGACGCAGACAGGCTTCGACCGCTTCGCGGGTGACGGCACTCATGCAAGAACTCCAGAAGACAGGCAGAAAATCAGGCGGGCATCATAGCAGCAGCCTCCCCAAGCAGCGCAGCATGCGCTTTTGCCTGCCGCAGGTAGCTTGAAGCTTGTCGCTTCCCTTATAGTTGCCGACTTCCCTCGTTTTACCAGTGCAGCCGATCACCATGACCGAAGCCCGCAAGATTCTCGTTACCAGCGCCCTCCCCTACGCCAACGGCTCCATCCACCTCGGCCATATGCTCGAGTACGTGCAGACCGACATGTGGGTGCGCTACCAGAAGCTGCGCGGCAATCAGGCGATCTACGTCTGCGCCGACGATGCCCACGGCTCGGCGATCATGCTGCGCGCCGAGAAGGAAGGCATCACCCCCGAGCAGCTCATCGCCAACGTGCAGGCCGAGCACACCGCCGACTTCGCCGACTTCCTGGTGGACTTCGACAACTACCACTCCACCCACTCGCAGGAAAACCGCGAGCTGTCGGCATCCATCTACCTGGCGCTGCGCGACAAGGGCCATATCGCCACCCGCGCGGTGACCCAGTACTTCGACCCCGAAAAGGGCATGTTCCTCGCCGACCGCTTCATCAAGGGCACCTGCCCGAAGTGCGGCGCCGAGGATCAGTACGGCGACAACTGCGAGAAGTGCGGCGCGACCTATACACCGACCGAGCTGAAGAATCCGCGCTCGGCCATCTCCGGCGCGGTGCCGGTACTCAAGGAGTCGCAGCACTTCTTCTTCAAGCTGCCGGACTTCGAGGCCATGCTCAAGCAGTGGACCCGCTCAGGCGCGCTGCAGGAGGCGGTGGCCAACAAGATCGCCGAATGGCTCGACGGCGGCCTGCAGGAGTGGGACATCAGCCGTGATGCGCCCTACTTCGGCTTCGAGATTCCCGGCGAGCCGGGCAAGTACTTCTACGTCTGGCTGGACGCGCCGATCGGCTATATGGCCAGCTTCAAGAACCTCTGCAGCAAACGCCCGGAGCTGGACTTCGATGCGTTCTGGGGCAAGGATTCCACCGCCGAGCTGTACCACTTCATCGGCAAGGACATCGTCAACTTCCACGCCCTGTTCTGGCCGGCCATGCTCGAAGGCGCCGGCTACCGCAAGCCCACTGCGGTCAACGTGCACGGCTATCTGACGGTGAACGGGCAAAAGATGTCCAAGTCGCGCGGCACCTTCATCAAGGCGCGCACCTATCTGGATCACCTGAACCCGGAGTACCTGCGCTACTACTACGCCTCCAAGCTGGGCCGCGGCGTCGACGATCTGGACCTGAACCTCGAGGACTTCGTGCAGAAGGTTAACTCGGATCTGGTCGGCAAGGTGGTCAACATCGCCAGCCGCTGCGCCGGCTTCATCCACAAGGGCAACAATGGCCTGCTGGTCGCCGCCAACCCGGAGCCGGAGCTGTGGGACGCCTTCCAGGCCGCTGCGCCGAGCATCGCCGAGGCCTACGAAGCACGTGATTTCTCCCGCGCCATGCGCGAGATCATGGCCCTGGCCGACCGCGCCAACGCCTGGATCGCCGACAAGGCGCCCTGGGCCCTGAACAAGGTCGAAGGCAAGCAGGCCGAGGTGCAGGAAATCTGCGCGCTGGGCATCAATCTGTTCCGCCAGCTGGTGATCATGTTGAAACCCGTGCTGCCGAAGCTGGCCGCCGATGCCGAAGCCTTCCTCAATGTGAATCCGCAAACCTGGGCCGACCTCACGCTGCCGCTGGCCAACCACCAGCTCAACCCGTTCAACCCGCTGCTGACCCGCATCGAGCCGGCGAAGATCGAAGCCATGGTCGAAGCCTCCAAGGAAGATCTGGCCGCCGAAGCGTCCAAGCCACAGGGCAATGGCGAACTGGCCAAGGACCCGCTGGCCGCCGAGATCAACTTCGATGCCTTCGCCGCCGTCGACCTGCGTATCGCCCTGATCGAGAAGTGCGAGTTCGTCGAAGGCGCCGACAAGCTGCTGCGCCTGTCGCTGGATATCGGTGACGAGAAGCGCAACGTGTTCTCCGGCATCAAGTCCGCCTACCCGGACCCGAGCAAGCTGGAAGGCCGCCTGACCCTGTACGTCGCCAACCTGGCGCCGCGCAAGATGAAGTTCGGTATCAGCGAAGGCATGGTCCTGGCGGCCGGCCCCGGTGGCGAGGAAATCTACCTGCTCAGCCCGGACAGCGGCGCCAAGCCGGGTCAGCGCGTCAAGTAAGCGCCAGCTAGGCTTACTTATAGGCATCGAACAAGCCGGCCAATGCCGGCTTGTTTGCATCTACGCGCTTCCCGATAATAGGCGCCCTTTTCCTACGGCCTTTGCGCACTCGACGGCAACCCGATGACCGAACTCGTCCTGATCATGGTCAGCGCCATCCTGGTCAACAACTTTGTGCTGGTGCAGTTTCTCGGCCTGTGCCCGTTCATGGGCGTGTCGAAGAAGATCGAAACCGCCATCGGCCTGTCGCTGGCCACCACCTTCGTGCTGACCCTGGCCGCCATGTGCAGCTACCTGGTGCAGCAGTACGTGCTCAAGCCGCTGGACCTGGAATTCCTGCGCACCATCAGCTTCATCCTGGTGATCGCGGTGACCGTGCAGTTCACCGAGATGGTGGTGAACAAGACCAGCCCGCTGCTGTATCGCGTGCTGGGCATCTTCCTGCCGCTGATCACCACCAACTGCATCGTCCTGGGCGTGGCCCTGCTCAACGCCAACAAGGCCGAGTTCACCTTCATCACCGCCACCGTCAACGGCTTCGCCGCCGGCCTGGGCTTCTCCCTGGTGCTGGTGCTGTTCGCCGCCATGCGTGAGCGCATCGCCATCGCCGACGTACCGAAGTCCTTCCAGGGCGCGGCCATCGGCATGATCACCGCCGGCCTGATGTCGCTGGCCTTCATGGGCTTTGCCGGGTTGATCAAGCTATGAGCCTGGTTCTCGTCGCCGTACTCGCCCTGCTCGGCCTGTGCCTGATCGCCGGCGCCATCCTAGGTTTCGCCGCGGTGCGCTTCAAGGTCGAGGGCGACCCCATCGCCGAGCAGATCAACGCCCTGCTGCCGCAGACCCAGTGCGGCCAGTGCGGCTACCCCGGCTGCAAGCCCTACGCCGAGGCGATCGCCGGTGGCGACAAGATCAACAAGTGCCCGCCCGGCGGCGAGGCGACCATCCAGGCGCTGGCCGACCTGCTGGACGTCGAACCCGAGCCGCTAGATGCGGTGGAAGGCGAGAAGCCGCAGATGGTCGCGTTCATCCGCGAAGCAGAATGCATTGGCTGCACCAAGTGCATCCAGGCCTGTCCGGTGGACGCCATCGTCGGCGCTGCGCGGCAGATGCACACGGTGATCGTCAGCGAATGCACCGGCTGCGACCTCTGCGTCGAACCCTGCCCGGTGGACTGCATCGACATGATCGAAGTCGGTAGCACCGTGCAAAGCTGGAAATGGGACAAACCGCTGGCGCCCGGCCAGTTGATCGCCAGCGACCGGGAGCAGGCGGCATGAGCGCGCAGGAAAAGATCTGGGATATCCCGGGTGGCATCCACCCTGCCGAGCGCAAGGAGCTGTCCAACCGCACGCCGATCCAGCAGGCGCCGCTGCCCAAGCGCCTGGTGTTGCCGCTCGGCCAGCATATCGGTGCAGTCGCCGAGCCCTGCGTGGTGGTCGGCCAACGGGTGCGCAAGGGCGAGAAGATTGCCGAAGCCAACGGCTTCGTCAGCGCGCCGCTGCATGCCCCGACCTCCGGTACCGTCAGCTTTATCGGCCCGCAGCCCTACCCGCATGTCTCCGGCATGCTGGCGCCGGCCATCGTCATCGACAGCGACGGCCTGGACGAGTGGATCGAACTGAAGCCGCATGCCGACTACCGGCATATGGCATCCGCCGAGCTGCTGGCGCTGATCCGCGAGGCGGGTATCAGCGGCCTGGGCGGCGCCGGCTTCCCCACCGCGGTGAAGCTCACCGCCCGGCCGACGCAGAAGATCCACACCCTGATCATCAACGGCACCGAGTGCGAGCCCTATATCACCGCCGACGACCTGCTGATGCGCGAGCGCGCCGGCGAGCTGGTTTCCGGCATCGATATCCTGGTGCAGCTGATCCAGCCCGATCAGGTGCTGATCGGCATCGAGGACAACAAGCCCGAGGCCATCGCCGCGGTGCGCAGCGCCTGCAGCGAGCGCAGCTACCAGGTGCGGGTCTTCCCCACCAAGTACCCCTCCGGCGGCGAGAAGCAGCTGATCCAGATTCTCACCGGTGTCGAGGTGCCCTCGGGCGGGCTGCCGGCCGATATCGGCATCCTCTGCCAGAACGTCGGCACCTGCACGGCCATTCACGACGCGGTGGTGCTGGGCAAACCGCTGATTTCGCGTATCACCACCCTGACCGGCGAGGCGCTGGCACGCCCGGGCAATGTCGAGGCGCTGCTCGGCACGCCGGTGGGCGAGCTGCTGGAATTCGCCGGGCTGGATACCGGCAAACTCAATCGCCTGATCATGGGCGGACCGATGATGGGCTTTACCCTGCCCAGCCTCGAGGTGCCGCTGATCAAGACCAGCAACTGCCTGCTGGCCAGCACCGCCGCCGAGTTACCACCGCCACCACCGGCCATGCCCTGCATCCGCTGCGGCGAATGCGCCGAGGCCTGCCCGGCCAGCCTGCTGCCGCAGCAACTGCACTTCTTCGCCCTGGGCCAGGAACACGAACAGCTCAAGGCGCACAACCTGTTCGACTGCATCGAGTGTGGTGCCTGCGCCTACGTCTGCCCATCGAGCATTCCGCTGGTGCAGTACTACCGTGCGGCCAAGGCGGAAATCCGCGAGCTGGAACAGAAGCAGCTCAAGGCCGAGCACTCCAAGCAGCGCTTCGAACAGCGCCAAGAACGCCTGCGCCGCGCCGAGGAACAGAAGGAAGCCGAGCGCAAGGCGCGCGCGGAAAAAGCCGCCCGCGCCAAGGCGGCGCAGGCCGAGGCACCTGCGGTAACGGCAGCCGCGCCGGCCGATGACGCGCTGAAGAAACTCAAGATCGAAGCCAGCATGGCCCAGGTCGCGCTGAAGAAGGCGGAAAAACAGCTGGCCGCCCACGACACGCCGGAGCTGCAGACCCAGGTCGCCGAGCTTCGTGCCGCTGCAGAGGCCGCGCAAAAGGCCTTGGCCGACGCACAGGCAGCTGCCCCTGCCCCGGCGCCCAAACCGGCCGGCGACGAAGCGCTGAAGAAGGCCAAGATCGACGCGGCCATGCTCAAGGCCCAGCTGCGCAAGCTGGAAAAGCTCGAAAACCCGGACGACGACCAGCAGGCCGAACTCGCTCGCCTGCGCCAGCAGCTGGAAGCCGCCGAGAAGGCCCTGGCCGATCTGGAAAAGCAGGCGCCTGCCCCCGCTGCCAAACCGGCCGGCGACGAGGCGCTGAAGAAAGCCAAGATCGACGCCGCCATGCTCAAGGCCCAGCTGCGCAAGCTGGAAAAGATCGAGACCCCGGACGACGACCAGCAGGCCGAACTCGCTCGCCTGCGCCAGCAGCTGGAAGCCGCCGAGAAGGTTCTGGCCGATCTGGAAAGCCAGGCGCCCGACCCCGCCGCCAAACCGGCCGGCGACGAAGCGTTGAAGAAGGCCAAGATCGAAGCCGCCATGCTCAAGGCCCAGCTGCGCAAGCTGGAGAAGATCGAAAACCCGGACGACGACCAGCAGGCCGAACTCGCCCGTCTGCGTCAGCAACTGGAAGCAGCCGAGAAAGCCCTGGCCGATCTGGAAGGCCGGACACCCGCCCCTGCCGCCAAACCCGCCGGTGACGACGCCTTGAAAAAGGCCAAGGTCGAACTGGCGATGAAACGCGCCGAGCTGAAGAAGGCCGAGAATGCCGGCGCCGACGAAGCCGACCTGCAGCCTCTGCGCGATGCCCTGGCCGCCGCCGAACAGGCTCTGCATGTAGCCGAGGCGGCCTCGGGCAAGCCGGCGCCGGAGCTGGTACGCACCGAACGCCCCGGCGTGGACGAAAAATTCAAGGCGCTAAAGACCGAGGTGGCCTTCGCCCGCGCCGACCTGCGCAAGCTGGAGCGTGAAGAGAGCGCCTCTGGCGAGGCGCTGGAACAGGCGCGTACACGCCTGGCCGAAGCCGAACGCAAGCTGGCCGAATACCAGCCGTAGCGATCGCCCCGGATTACCTCCAGGGCAGGCAGCACAACGATTAAA
>NZ_JAODYT010000056.1:0-28108 GCF_029834875.1 Pseudomonas sp. GD04158
CAGCTTGACGATGAACAGGGCAGAGAGCACCCACATCGCCGGGTTCAGTTCACGCCAGCGGCCGGACAGCACCTTGACCGCGGTCCAGGCGATGAAGCCGAAGGCGATGCCGTTGGCGATGGAGAACGTCAGCGGCATGGCCAGGGCGGCGACCACCACCGGGGCGGCGACGGTCAGGTCGTCCCAGTCGATCTGCGCCAGGCTGCTCATCATCAGCACGGCGACGAACAGCAGCGCCGGAGCGGTGGCGTAGGCCGGCACCGAGCCGGCCAGCGGGGCGAAGAACAGGCTGAGCAGGAACAGCGCGGCGACCACGCAGGCGGTCAGGCCGGTGCGCCCGCCGGCGCTGATGCCGGCAGCCGATTCGATGTAGCTGGTGGTGGTGCTGGTGCCCAGCGCGGCGCCGGCCATGGTGGCGGTGCTGTCGGCCATCAGCGCGCGGCCCAGGCGCGGCATCTTGCCGTCCTTGTCCAGCAGGTCGGCCTTCTGCGCGACGCCGACCAGGGTGCCGGAGGTGTCGAACAGGTCGACGAAGAGGAAGGCGAAGATCACGCTGATCAGGCCGATATCCAGCGCGCCGGCGATATCCAGCTGCAGCAGGGTCGGCATCAGCGACGGCGGCATCGAGACCACGCCCGGCAGCTCGGACAGGCCGAGCACGATGGACAGGCCGGTGACCAGCAGGATGCCGATCATCACCGCGCCGGTGACCTTGCGATAGGCCAGCGCGGCGATGACGAAAAAGCCCAGGCAGGCCAGCAGCGCGCCGCCCTTGCTCATGTCGCCCAGGCCGACCAGGGTGGCCGGGTGGTCGACCACGATGCCGGCGTTCTTCAGCGCGATGATCGCCAGGAACAGGCCGATACCGGCGGCGATGCCGGCACGCAGGGCCAGGGGGATGCTGTTGATGATCCACTCGCGGATCTTGAAGATCGACAGCAGGAAGAAGATCGCACCGGAGAGGAACACCGCGCCCAGGGCGGTCTGCCAGCTGTAGCCCATGGTCATGACCACGGTATAGGTGAAGAAGGCATTGAGGCCCATGCCCGGCGCCAGGGCGATCGGGTAGTTGGCCAGAAGACCCATGATCAGCGAGCCGATGGCGGCGGCCAGGCAGGTGGCGACGAACACCGCGCCGTGATCCATGCCGGTCTCGGCCAGCATGTTGGGGTTGACGAAGAGGATGTAGGCCATGGTCAGGAAGGTGGTGATCCCGGCCAGTACCTCGGTGCGTACCGAGGTGTTGTGGGCTTTGAGTTGGAACAGTCTTTCCAGCATGGAGTCTCCCCGAGGCGCAAGTGCACCAAAAATGCTCAGAAGCAAGCAAAGCATATTCCGGCCGGAAATTGCCGGTTTCTGCAAAAGCCGCGCATGATACCAGCAAGGTTTTTCGCCGGTGAACTTATGGGCCTGCGACGCAGACGGCCGGCCCAGCGGCCGTTGCCATGCAACCTTGAGGCCATTTTCATGACCGAGCAGACAGTTTCTGCTTCAGCCCGAAGGAGTGAAAAAGATGAGCAAGCGAGCATTGATCGCCGTCGCCGAGGGGGTCGAGGATCTCGAATGCGTGACCCTGATCGACGTGTTGCGCCGTGCCGAGATCGAGGTGCTGGTAGCCAGCATCGAGGAGCGCCGGATGATCACCTGCGCCCGTGGCACCCGCCTGACCGCCGATGCCATGCTGGTGGACGTGCTGGCGCAGGATTTCGACCTGATCGTGCTGCCTGGCGGCATGCCCGGTGCGCAGCACCTGGCCGAGTTCGAGCCGCTGGCCGAGCGGGTGCGCCAGCAGGCCAAGGCCGGTGAGCTGTTCGCCGCCATCTGCGCTGCGCCCGCCCTGGCGCTGCAGCAGTACGGCGTGCTGCGGCAACGGCGCATGACCTGCTACCCGGCCTTCAGCGATCGCCTCAGCGGTTGCACCTTCGTCGACGAGGCGGTGGTGGTCGACGGCAACTGCATCACCAGTCAGGGGCCGGGTACGGCATTGGTCTTCGCCCTGACCCTGGTGGAACAGCTGGTCGGCCGCAGCACGCGCAACGAGGTGGCGAAGGCGATGCTGGTGTAGGACCGCGGCACTGAATCTGTCCCCGGATTGCATCCGGCTACGCAAAGCGCCGTCCAGGAATGGTGGGCTAAAGCCCACCCTACGAGCTGGTGTGGAAACCCAGCAGAGCTGGTGCGCACGGCGCACCGGTTGCCACGCGCATCGGCGTGTAGGGTGCGCCACGCGCACCGAGAATCCGCGATGCCTTACGACTGCTCCTGCTCCAACAAGCGCCGTTTGCGCTGCAGCCCCCAGCGGTAGCCGCTGAGGCTGCCATCGCTGGCCACCACGCGGTGGCAGGGCACCAGCAGGCCGATGGCATTGCTGGCGCAGGCACGGGCCACGGCGCGTGGGTGGCTGTGCAGCTGCCCGGCCAGTTCGGCGTAGCTGCGGGTTTCGCCCTTGGGTATGCGCTGCAGCGCCTGCCATACCCGCTGTTGAAAGGCCGTGCCGCGAATGTCCAGGGGCAGATGGATGGCGCGCTGCGGTTCTTCCAGTTGCGTCAGCACCTGCTGCAGCCAGCTGCGCAAACTCTCTGCATCCTCTTCGAGGCGGGCGGCGGCGAAGCGCTGTTGCAGCTCCTCGCGCAGCCCCTGTGGATCATCGCCGAACAGCAGGGCGCAGACGCCCCGGTCACTGGTCGCCAGCAGCACCTGGCCGAGCGGGCAGGGGGCGATGCTGTAGCGCAGGCATTCGCCGGCGCCACGCTGGCGGCGCTGTGCGGGCGTCATGGCCTGGGGTTTTTCGTACAGGGCACGGGTGCCGGAGTAGCCGGCGGCCAAGGCGGCGTCGAGCACGCTGTGCGCCTGTGCCAAGCGCTCGTCGAAACGGCTGCGGCGTTCAGCTGCAGCCCAGGCATGGGGCGTCAGGCCGGTGCGCGCCTTGAATGCACGCGCCAGATGCGAGGGCGACAGGCCGATGCGTGCCGCCAGCTGTGGCAGCGTCAGGCGTTGCTCACCACGCAGCAGCGCGCAGGCGGCCGCGACCAGCGTATCGAGCTGTTGCGCCGGGCTTTGTCCTTGCGGCGAACAGCGCTTGCACGGGCGGAAACCGGCGGCTTCGGCGCTGGCGGCGTCGCTGTAGAAAACCACGTTGTCGCGCCGCGGCCGCCGTGCCGGGCAACTCGGCCGGCAATAGATGCCGGTGGTGCGCACGGCGAAGACGAAGGCGCCATCGTGTTGCGTATCGCGCGCGCAGACGGCCTGCCAGCAGTGGTCGGAGTCGAGCATCGGTATGTTCCTCGTGACTGACTCGATTGTCGGCCCGCGGCCGGGTCAGTGCCAATCCGTAATGCGCTTTCAAAGCCGGGCTAGTCTAAAGGCTGTCTGGGAGCTGCCGCGCCAGGACGGGCGACGTGGTGGCAGCTCGAGCAAACCCGGGGAGGGCGCATGCGGCGATTGATTGGCTGGGTACTGGTGCTGCTGTGCTGCAGTGCACTGCTACCGGCAAGGGCGTTGCCGCTGAGCAAGGCGGAGCAGGCCTGGCTGGCGCAGCATCCGCGCTTGCTGGTGGGGGTGGAGCGTACCGGCTGGCCGCCCTTCGACATGGTGGAGAACGGTCGTTACCAGGGCATCAGCGCCGACTACCTGCGCCTGCTCGGCGAGCGCCTCGGCGTGCAGGTCGACGCGGTGTACTACGACGACTGGGAGCAGGCCCTGGCGGCGCTGCGCAAGGGGGAGATCGATATCCTGCCCTCGGTGGCGCGCACCCCGGAGCGCGAAAGCTGGATGCGTTTCAGCGACCCCTACCTGATCAGCAGCAGCCTGATCTTCAGTCGCCCCGAGGTGCAGATCCAGCGGGTCGCCGACCTGGCCGGCAAGCGTGTGGCCATCGAGCGTGGCTACGTCCTGCAGCAGCGGTTGCGCGATGAAGTGCCCGACGTGCTGCTGATCGAGGCGCTGAATACCGAGGAGGCCCTGCGCGCGGTGTCCTCGGGGCGCGCCGATGCCTACCTCGGCGACATGATAGTGGCCAGCTACCTGATCCGCCGGCACAACCTGACCAACCTGGAGCTGCGTGGCGAATCGGGGCTCAGCAGCAGCGAGATCCGCTTCGGCGTGCGCCGCGACCTGCCACAGCTGGTGGAGCTGCTCGACCGCGCCCTGGCCAGCCTGAGCGGCGAGGAGCGCGAGACCATCCGGGTGCGCTGGTTGCCGCCGCTCACCGAGTTCAACTGGCGCAAGGCCCTGCAGGTGGGCTGGCCCTACGTGCTGGGGCTGTTCGTGCTGATCGTCTTCGTGCTGATCTGGAATCGCCGCCTGACCGTGCAGATCGCCGAACGTCAGCGCGCCGAAGCCGAGGCCAGGCGTCAGCGCAGTACCCTGTTGGCGCTGATCAACGCGATACCCGATCCGATCTGGTTCAAGGACTGCGACGGCGTCTACCGCGGCTGCAACCCGGCGTTCGCGGCAATCTTCGGGCGCAGCCCGGAGACGGTGGTCGGTTGCCGCGACGAGCAACTGTTCGATGCCGAGCTGAGCCGCGAGCGTGCCGGCCTCGACCGCCGTGCCCTGACCAGCCGCATGCCGCTGGAGACCGAGACCTGGCTGACCCATGCCGACGGCCGCCGGGTGTTCTACGACACCCTGCGTGCGGCCTTCTACGACGACCGCGGGCAGCTGCTCGGGCTGGTCGGTACCGGCCGCGACATCACCGTGCGCAAGGAGGTGGAGGTCGCCATGGCGCGGGCCAAGGCGATGGCCGAACAGGCGGCGCAGGCCAAGGCCGACTTCCTCGCCAACATGAGCCACGAAATCCGCACGCCGATGAACGCCATCATCGGCATGTCGCACCTGGCCCTGAAGACCGATCTCGATCCCCGCCAGCGCGATTACCTGAACAAGATCCAGCAGGCCGGCCAGCACCTGCTGGGGGTGATCAACGACATCCTCGACTTCTCCAAGATCGAAGCCGGCAAGGTGCGCGTCGAGTGCATCGAGTTCGACCTCGAGCAGGTGCTCGACAACCTGGCCAACCTGATCGGCGACAAGGCTGCCGGCAAGGGATTGGAGTTGCTGTTCAGACGCGATGCGCAGGTGCCCTGCGTCCTGCTCGGCGATCCGCTGCGGCTCGGTCAGATCCTGATCAACTACGCCAACAACGCGGTCAAGTTCACCGAGCACGGCGAGGTCGAGGTGTCCATCGAACTGGAGAAGCGCGACGGCAAGCAGGTCTGGCTGCTGTTCTCGGTGCGCGATACCGGCATCGGCCTGAGCCCGGCGCAGCAGGCGCGGCTGTTCGAATCCTTCCAGCAGGCGGACAGCTCCACCACCCGCCGGTACGGCGGCACCGGACTGGGCCTGGCCATCTGCAAGCGGCTGGCCGAGGCCATGGGGGGCGAGGTGGGGGTGGACAGCGAGCTTGGCCGTGGCAGCCGCTTCTGGTGCCGCCTGCCGTTCGCCCTGGGCGACCGCCAGCGTGCGGCGCTGCAGCCGCAGGCCGATCTGCGTGGCCGACGCGTGCTGGTGGTCGATGACAATGCCAACGCCCGCCTGGTGCTCAGCGAGATGCTGCGTGGCATGACCTTCCGTGTCAGCGAGGCGGCCGACGGCCTTCAGGCGCTGGCGCTGCTGGAGCAGGCCCAGGCGGCGGGCGATGCCTTCGAACTGCTGTTCATCGACTGGCAGATGCCCGGCATCGACGGGCTGGAGCTGGCGCGGCGGGTACGCGCACTGGCGCTGTCTCCGCAGCCCAAGGTGCTGATGGTCAGCGCCCACGGCCGCGAGGATCTGCTGCAGGGCGCACGGCGCATGGGGGTCGAGGACGTGCTGCTGAAACCGCTCAACCCCTCGCTGCTGTTCGATGTGGCGATGCGCTGCCTGGATGGCCGCGCCGACAGCGGTCACGCACACGGCGCCGTCAGCACCGGCATACCGGATTTCGCCGGGCGCCGCGTGCTGCTGGTGGAAGACAACGCGTTGAACCAGGAGGTGGCCAGTGCCCTGCTGCAGGAGGCCGGCCTGCAGGTGGAGGTTGCCGGCAACGGGCAGCAGGCCATCGCGCGGCTGCAGGCTGCGGCGGACGACCATTACCAGCTGGTGCTGATGGACATGCAGATGCCGGTGCTCGATGGCCTGGCCGCGACCCGTCTGCTGCGCGCCCAGGCGCGCTTCGCCGCGCTGCCCATCGTGGCCATGACCGCCAATGCCCTGGCCGACGATCGTCAGGCCTGCCTCGCGGCCGGCATGAACGATCATCTGAGCAAGCCCATCGAACCTACGGCCCTGTGGAGCACTCTGATGCGTTGGCTGCCGGGCGCGGACAGCGGCCTGCGGCAGGCGCAGGAGACGGTGGAGCTGGACCTGCAGCTGCCCGGAGTCGACGTGGCCGCTGGCTTGCGTCGGGTACTGGGCAAGCGCGAGCTGTACCTGGAGCTGCTCGGCAAGTTCGCCAGCGTGCAGGCCGATTTTCCGGCACAGCTGCGCGGTGCCCTTGCCGATGGCGACAACGCCCGTGGCGAGCGCCTGGCTCATACCTTCAAGGGGTTGGCCGGCAGCATCGGTGCCAGCGCCCTGCAGGCGCAGGCGGCCGAACTGGAACGTGCGCTCGCCAGCGGCAGCGATGCGTTCGAGGCGCTGCTGGCCGAGTTGGAGCGGCAACTGCAACCGCTGCTCGCTGCCATTGCCATGCACCTGCCGCAGGTACCGAGCAGCGCGGCGGAGGGCTTCGATCAGGAGCACTTGCGAACGGTCTGCCGGCAGCTCGCGCACCTGCTCGACGACGACGATCCGCGCAGCGGAAAACTGCTGGCCGAGCAGGGCGAAATGCTGCAGAGCGCCTTTAATGAGGGGTATGCAGCCATCGCCCGTGCGGTACAGGGCTACGACTTCGAGCGGGCGCTGCAGGTGCTGCGCGAGGCCGCGGCGCAAAGAGGCATAGAGTGCTAACGAGGCATTGAGTGCTGAGGCACGGAGAGACGCGATGGTCGAGATGCTCGACAGACCCGAACAGGAAATGGTGCTGGTGGTGGATGACACCCCGGACAACCTGCAGCTGATCAGCGAGCTGCTGATCGACCGTTATCGGGTCAAGGTCGCCAGCAACGGCGCCAAGGCCTTGCGTATCGCTCAGGCCAGCCCGGCGCCGGATCTGATCCTGCTCGACATCATGATGCCGGAGATGGACGGCTACGAGGTCTGCCGCCAGCTCAAGGCCGACCCGCAGACCCGCGACATTCCCGTGATCTTCCTCACCGCCAAGAGCGAGGTGGCCGCCGAGCAGCTGGGGTTCGACCTGGGCGCCGCCGACTACATCACCAAGCCGATCAGCCCGCCCATTCTGCTCGCCCGGGTCAGGGCGCAGCTGCAGCTCAAGGCTGCCACCGACTACCTGCGCGACAAGAGCGAATACCTGGAGCTGGAGGTCAAGCGGCGCACCCGCGACATCCAGAAACTGCAGGACGTGACCATCGAGGCCATGGCCAGCCTGGCGCTGATGCGCGACAACCCGCGCAGCCGCCATCTGCAGCGTATCGAGCGTTACATGAGGTGCCTGGCCACGGCCCTGGCCCGGCAGCAGCCGGCGCTGAGCGCCGAGCTGGACGCCGAGCGCATCGCCCAGCTGGGACGTTCGGCCATGCTCCACGTACTGGGGCGTCTGACCCTGCCCGACCGCGTGCTGCTCAGCCACGGCGAGCCGGAGGAGGCCGATCTGCGCCTGTTGCAGGAGGGCGTGACGGCCGCGCGTGACGCCCTGGAGCGCGCCGAGCGCAAGCTGGGCGGCAATGCCGGCTTCCTCTCCGATGCCAAGGACATCGTCTACGGTCAGCACGAGCGCTGGGATGGCAAGGGCTTTCCGCAGGGGCTGCATGGCGAGCAGATTCCGTTGTCGGCGCGACTGATGGCGCTGATCGTCCATTTCGAGGAACTGACCTGCCCGCACCCCTATCTGCCGCGCATCAGCCCGGCGCAGGCGGTGGCGCAGATCAGCGCGGCCAGCGCCACGCGCTTCGATCCGATGGTGGTGCTGGCCTTCGTCGAAGCGACGCCGCAGTTCATCCGTATCGCCGAATCCCTGGCCGACGACGCCGCTGCGGTCGGCGTCGAGCTGCAGCGGCTGGAAGATTCGCTGGCCGAAAGCATCGAACTGACCCTGCCATCGGCGCCATGACCCGGCGCCGCGCCATCCATTGCTCGCCCACCTTGTAACCTGGGGTGCGCCGTGCGCACCACGGCTGGTGCGCATGACCTGGGCGGTCCCGCGACACCGGCGTCGCGCCATGGCCGGGAGCTAGTCGACGATCCGCTCCACATGATGGCAGGCCACCTGCCGCGCATCGATCAACCTGAGCTCCGGGCGTTCGCCGCGGCAGCGTTCATCGGCATGCGGGCAGCGCTTGTGGAAGGCGCAGCCGGAGGGCGGATTCAGCGGATTGGGCAACTCACCGCTGATGCGTACCCGCGGCTTGTCCGGATCGGGATGGATGGCCGGCGTCGCCGACAGCAGGGCGCGGGTGTAGGGATGCAGCGGGCGGGCGTAGAGCGCTTCGGCCGCGCCCATCTCTACCGGGCGGCCGAGGTACATCACCAGCACCTCGTCGGCGACGTGGCGCACCACCGCCAGGTTGTGCGAGATGAACACGTAGCCGGTCTCATACTGCTCCTGCAGGTCCATGAACAGGTTGAGCACCTGCGCCTGGATCGACACGTCCAGCGCGGAGGTCGGCTCGTCCGCCACCAATACCTTGGGCTGCAGCATCATGGCGCGGGCCAGGGCGATGCGCTGGCGCTGGCCACCGGAGAACATGTGCGGGTAGCGCTGGTAGTGCTCGGGGCGCAGGCCCACCTGCTGCATCATCGCCTGCACCTTCTCACGGCGCTCGGCACGCGACAGGTCGGTGTTGATCAATAGCGGTTCGGCCAACTGATCGCCGACCTTCTGCCGCGGGTTGAGCGAGGCATAGGGGTTCTGGAACACCATCTGCACGTCGCGGCGCAATTGCTTGCGCTCGGTCCTGCTGGCGCCGGCCACCTCGCGCCCGGCGATCTGCAGGCTGCCTGCGCTGGGCTCTTCGATCAGGGTCAGGGCGCGGGCCAGGGTGGACTTGCCGCAGCCGGATTCGCCGACCACCGCCAGGGTCCTGCCGGCCGCCAGCGTGAATGACACGCCATTGAGCGCCTGCACCGTTGCCGATGGCTTGAACAGACCCTGCGAGACGCTGTAGTGACGGGTCAGCTCGTGGGCTTGCAGTACGGTGTGCATCAGGCCACCTCCGCCGTGGGTACCAGAGGGAAGAAGCAGCGCGCGGCGCCTCGCTCGTGTGCGTCCAGCGTCGGGCGTTGCTGGCGGCAGCGCTCCTGCACGTAGGGGCAGCGTGGCGACAGCAGGCAGCCCTGCGGACGGTCGTAGCGACCGGGAACGATGCCCGGCAGCGTGGCCAGCCGATGGGCGCCGGCACTGTGTTCGGGAATGGCCTTGAGCAGTGCCTCGGTGTAGGGGTGGCTGGGCGCGTCGAACAGGGTCGGCACCCGGCCCAGTTCCACCGCCTGTCCTGCATACATCACGCAGACGCGCTGGGCGGTTTCGGCGACCACCGCCAGGTCGTGGGTGATCAGCACCAGGGCCATGCCTTCATCGCGCTGCAGATTCAGCAGCAGCTCCATGATCTGCGCCTGGATGGTCACGTCCAGCGCGGTGGTGGGTTCGTCGGCGATCAGCAGCTTGGGTTCGGCGGCGATCGCCATGGCGATTGCCACGCGCTGGCTCATGCCGCCGGAAAGCTGGTGCGGGTAGGCCTCGAGGCGGCTGGCGGCGCCGGGGATCTCCACCCTTTCCAGCAGCTGCAGGGCACGGGCCCGCGCCGCCTTGCCTTTCAGACCGAGGTGCTGGCGCAGCACTTCCTCGATCTGGAAGCCCACGGTGTAGCTGGGGTTGAGGGCGGTCATCGGGTCCTGGAACACCATGGCCAGGTCCTTGCCGACGATATGCCGACGCTGGCGGCCCTTCAGGCGCAGCATGTCGGTGCCGTCGAACTGCAGGCAGTCGGCCTGTACGATGCCGGGCGCATCGATCAGGCCCATCAGCGCCATCATGGTCACCGACTTGCCGGAGCCGGACTCGCCGACGATGGCCAGCACCTCACCCTTGTCCACCCGCAGGTCGAGACCGTCGACCACCGGCACGGCGTCGGCAGCGCCGAAGCGCACCGAGAGGTTGCGGATATCCAGCAGGCTCATGGTGTGGTCTCCAGTCCGCCGTGGTGCGCACGGCGCACCCGAGGGGGCCGTGCAGTAGGGTGCGCCATGCGCACCGGGATCATCATGTGCATATGGGCCTCCTCAGATGGCGTTCTTCAGTTTCGGGTCGAGCGCATCGCGCAGGCCGTCGCCCATCAGGTTGATGGCCAGCACGCTGAGCAGGATGGCCAGACCAGGCAGGGTCACCACCCACCAGGCACGTTCGATGTAGTCGCGCGCCGAGGCCAGCATGGTGCCCCACTCGGGCGTGGGCGGCTGCACGCCGAGGCCGAGAAAGCCCAGTGCGGCGGCGTCGAGAATCGCCGAGGAAAAGCTCAGCGTGGCCTGCACGATCAACGGCGCCATGCAGTTGGGCAGCACGGTGACGAACATCAGCCGCAGCAGGCCCGCGCCCGACAATTGCGCAGCGGTGACGTAGTCGCGGCCCAGTTCGCCCATCACCGCCGCGCGGGTCAGGCGCACGTAGGAAGGCAGCGAGACGATGGCGATGGCGAAGATGGTGTTGATCAGCCCAGGGCCGAGGATGGCGACGATGGCCACCGCCAGCAGCAGCGACGGCAACGCCAGCATGATGTCCATCAGGCGCATGATCGACGGGCCGAGCAGACGCGGGAAAAAGCCGGCAGCCAGGCCCAGGAGGATGCCGGGGATCAGCGACAGCACCACCGAGGCCAGGCCGATCATCAGCGACAGGCGCGCGCCGTGGATCAGCCGCGAGAGCAGGTCGCGGCCCAGCTCGTCGGTGCCGAGCAAAAAGCGCCACTGGCCGCCGTCCAGCCATACCGGCGGGGTGAGCAGGAAGTCGCGGTACTGTTCGCTGGGATGGTGCGGCGCGACCCAGGGAGCGAACAGCGCACAGAACACCATCAGCAGCATGAACGCCAGGCCGCCAAGCGCGCCCTTGTTGTGGCTGAAGGCCTGCCAGAAATCCTTCAGCGGCGAGGGGTAGAGCAGGCTCTGGTCGAGGCTGGTGGCTGCAGTCATGGGCATGCCCCCTGGGTGGAGTGCGCTGTGCGCACCGATGGTTGGTCGCCGCTATTGGTGCGCACGGCGCACCCTACAAGACGATTCATCACGCCTTCCTTACTTCTGATGGCGAATACGTGGATTGGCCAGGCCATAGAGGATGTCCACGGTGAAGTTGACCAGGATCACCAGGCAGGCGATCAGCAGGATGCCGTTCTGCACCACCGGGTAGTCGCGCGCGCCGATCGATTCGATCAGCCATTTGCCGATGCCGGGCCAGGAGAAGATGGTCTCGGTCAGCACCGCACCGGCCAGCAGGCTGCCGATCTGCAGGCCGAACACCGTCAGCACCGGGATCAGGGCGTTGCGCAGGCCGTGCACGAAGACCACCCGCGCCTGCGACAGGCCCTTGGCCCGTGCGGTGCGGATGTAGTCCTCGCGCAGCACCTCGAGCATGGCCGAGCGGGTCATGCGTGCGATCACCGCCAGCGGGATGGTGCCGAGCACGATGGCCGGCAGGATCAGGTGGCGCAGGGCATTGCCGAAGGCGCCAGGCTCGTCGCTGAGCAGGGTGTCGATCAGCATGAAGCCGGTGACCGGCGGGATGTCGTAGAGCAGGTCGATGCGCCCGGAGACCGGCGTCCAGCCCAGGCCCACCGAGAAGAACATGATCAGTAGCAGACCCCACCAGAAGATCGGCATCGAATAGCCGGTGAGCGAGATGCCCATCACCCCGTGGTCGAACAGCGAGCCGCGCTTGAGCGCCGCGACCACGCCGGCGATCACCCCCAGGGTGCCGGCGAACAACAAGGCCGCCAGGGCCAGTTCGACGGTGGCGGGAAACAGGGTGAGGAACTCGCGCCACACGCTCTCGCGCGAGCGCAGCGACTCACCCAGGTTGCCGCTGGCAAGCTGGCCGATGTAGTCGAAATACTGCTGGTACAGCGGCTTGTTCAGGCCCAGGCGCTCCATGGCCTGGGCGTGCATCTCCGGGTCGACACGGCGTTCGCCCATCATCACTTCCACCGGGTCACCGGGGATCAGGCGAATCAGCGCGAAGGTCAGCAGGGTGACGCCGAAGAAGGTGGGGATCAGCAAGCCCAGGCGGCGTGCAATGAAGCTCAGCATGGCGGTGGGTAACTCCTAGTCAGAACGGTATCGAGCCGCCTGGAATTCCGGCGATCGCTTCGCGCAGGTAGCAGGTTAGCCGTTCGATCACGACGCGGCCCGAAGGTTTGTTCGGGCCGTCGTGCGTGGCTGTCTCACGATGGCGGTCGCGCAACGGCGGTCGCGCAGCGGGCTATCAGTTGTTGCTGACACCGCTGAAGCTGTTGCGCCCGAAGGGACTGATCTCGAAGCCTTTGACGCTGCTGCGCATCGGTTGGTAGACCGTGGAGTGAGCGATCGGCGTGATCGGCACTTCGCGCTTGAGAACCGCCTGTGCCTGACGGTACAGCTCGCTGCGTTGCTCCTGTTCGGTCACGCGCTTGGCGGCGACCACCAGCTTGTCGTATTCGGCGTCGCACCACTTGGAGAAGTTGTTGCCGTCTACCGAGGCGCAGCCGTACAGGGTGCCGAGCCAGTTGTCCGGGTCGCCGTTGTCGCCGGTCCAGCCGATCAGCATTGCGTCGTGTTCACCGGCATGGGCGCGCTTGATGTACTCGCCCCATTCGTAGCTGACGATGCGCGCTTTGATGCCGATCTTGGCCCAGTCGTTCTGCAGCATCTCGGCCATCAGCCGCGCATTGGGGTTGTAGGGGCGCTGCACGGGCATGGCCCACAGGGTGATCTCGGTGCCTTCCTTGACGCCGGCGGCCTTGAGCAGCTCCTTGGCTTTCTCCGGATCGTAGGCGGCATCCTTGATCGACTCGTCATAGGACCACTGGGTCGGTGGCATGCCGTTCACCGCCAGCTGGCCGGCGCCCTGGTACACGGCGTCGATGATGGCTGTCTTGTTCACGGCCATGTCCAGCGCCTGACGGACTTCGCGCTTGTCGAAGGGCGCGCGGGTGACGTTGTAGGCGATGTAGCCGAGGTTGTAGCCCGGCTCGGTCGGTACGTTGAGGTTCTTGTCGGCCTGCAGGCTCTGCAGATCGGCAGGGCGCGGGTTGAGGGTGACGTGGCATTCGCCGGCGCGCAGCTTCTGGGCGCGCACCGAGGCGTCGGTGTTGATGGAGAAGATCAGGTTGTCGATCTTCACCTGCTCGGGCGCCCAGTACTGGGTGTTGCCCTTGAAGCGGATCACCGCGTCCTTCTGGTAGCGGCTGAACACGAAGGGGCCGGTGCCGACGGGCTTCTGGTTGATCTCCGCGGCCTTGCCGGCCTTGAGCAGCTGGTCGGCGTATTCGGCCGAGTGGATCGCGGCAAAGTTCATCGCCAAGTTCTGCACGAAGGCGGCGTCGACGGCGTTGAGGGTGAAGACCACGGTCATGTCGTCGGTCTTCTCGACCTTGGCGATGTTCTTGTCCAAACCCATGTCGGTGAAGTAGGGAAATTCACTGGGGTAGGCCTGGCGGAACGGGTGGTTGCGATCAAGCATGCGCTGATAGGTGAAGAGCACATCGTCGGCGTTGAAGTCGCGAGTCGGCTTGAAGTAATCGGTGGTGTGGAACTTGACCCCTTCGCGCAGATGGAAGGTGTAGGTCAGACCATCTTCGCTGACGTCCCAGGAGGTGGCGAGGGCCGGTTGGGCCTTGGTGCCGCCGCGTTCGAATTCGGCGAGGCGGTTGAAGATGGTTTCCGAGGCCGCGTCGAAATCGGTGCCGGTGGTGTACTGGCCGGGGTCGAAACCACCCGGGCTGCCTTCGGAGCAATACACCAGATTGCTGGCGTGGGCGAACGAAGCACTGGTGAGCAGGCCTGCGGTAAGCAGGGCCTTGCACAGGGGAGACATACGCATGCGAACCTCTTTTTTCTTTTTTTGTTCGCGCCTGGGTGCAGCGCGAGCTCGGTATGCGGTGAAGGCGGGTAGCCCAACCGGGTCGAACTCGAAATTAAGTCATGCTGAAATAGGGGTCAACAAAAATTAAGCAGCACTAACATTGCGCATGTTTGCCCTAAATCGGGGCAAAAATCACTCGTTGACGGGGTGATCGTCGAAAAGCGCCATGGTGGTCATGGTCAGCACTTCGGCCGGGGTGTCGGCGCTGTTGGCCAGGCGATGCAGCTTGCCGGCATCGAAATGCACCGAGTCGCCGGGGCCGAGCGGGTAGTCGCGACCTTCGATGGTGTAGACGATCCGCCCGCTGAGCACGTAGGAAAACTCCACGCCTTCGTGGGCAATCAGCTCCGACTGGTAACCCACCGGAATGTTCATCTTCACCGCATTGATCGAGTTACCAGGAAAAGAGCTGGACAGGCGTTCGTAGGCCAGCAGCTGGCCGCCGACGGTGTAGCGCACCCGCTCGTTCACGTGCGAATCCGGCTGCGGTTGGGCGGGCTGGTCGAACAGCACGTTGAGCGGCACATCGAGCGCCTTGGCGATGCTGGCCAGCGAGGATAGCGAGACGCCGGTCAGGTTGCGCTCTGCCTGGGACAGGAAGCTGGCGGTCAGGCCGGCCTCGGCCGCCACCTGATTGAGAGTCTTGCCGGCGGCCCGCCGGTAGCGGCGCAAACGTTCGCCAATGCGATCTGCGGTCATGAAAGTGGCTCGCTATTCGGGTCAGCGGAGTATACCCATGAGCCGCCGCGACTCCAGCCCGATACCGGCGAGCTTTTTAAGTCAGGCTGAAAAAGGCTTTGACCAAAATTTAAGTAGAACTTAAATTTTTGCGACAAGTTGCCCGCCGACGATGTCCGTCTTGGGGCCAGACGAGGATGTGCAGATGACACTGGGAGTCGGCGGCAGTACGCCGGAGCAGGCCTTGGCGCGCCTGCAGAACATGATGGCCGGCGCGGAGCCGATCAGCGAGGCGGAGTACCAGGCACGCATCGCCCGCGCTCAGGCGTTGATGCGCGACCAGGATATCGCCGCGCTGTTCCTTGCCGCCGGCAGCAACCTGCAGTACTTCACCGGCGTGCAGTGGAATGCCAGCGAGCGCATGGTCGGTGCGATTCTGCCGGCCAGCGGCGCACTGGAATATCTGGCGCCGGCCTTCGAGGAGGGCACGGTGCGCGACTTTCAGGTGGTGCCCGGCACGATCAATACCTGGCAGGAGCACGAAAGCCCCTATGTGCTGTTTCTGAACTGCCTGAAGCGCCTCGGGGTATTGCCCAATGATGGTGCGCCGCCGAAGGTAGGCCTTTGTTCTTCCTTGCCTTTTTTCATGTTCGAAGGCATCCGCCAGCTGACCGGCGGTTATCGCTTCGTCGACGCCGGGTGCGTCACCACGGCCTGCCGCCAATGCAAGTCGCCGGCGGAAATCGCGCTGATGCAGCGCGCCAAGGACATGACCCTGGAGGTGCACAAGGCTGCTGCGAGCATCCTCCATGAAGGCATCAGCACCACCGAGGTCGCCGAGTTCATCCGCCAGGCGCACCGCCGCGTCGGTGCGCCTGGCTCGACCTTCTGCATCGTCCTGTTCGGTGCTGCCAGCGCCTTTCCGCATGGGGTCAAGCATGCGCAGCGGCTCAAGGACGGCGACATGGTGCTGATCGACACCGGCTGCAAGGTGCACAGTTACCTGTCGGACATCACCCGCAGCTACGTCTTCGGCACGCCCAGCGCGCGCCAGCGCGACTTCTGGAACAAGGAAAAAGCCGCGCAGCAGGCAGCGTTCGAGGCCGCCACCCTGGGGGCGCCCTGTTCGTCGGTGGACGCGGCGGCGCGGCGTAGCCTGGAGGCCGCAGGGCTTGGGCCTGGTTACGCCTTACCGGGCTTGCCGCACCGTACGGGGCACGGTATCGGCCTGGACATTCACGAGGGACCCTATCTGGTCGGCGGCGATGACACACCGCTGGCAGAGGGCATGTGCTTCAGCAACGAGCCGATGATCTGCGTGCCGGGCGAGTTCGGCATCCGCCTGGAGGATCACTTCTACATGACCGCCGACGGCCCGCGCTGGTTTACCCAGCCCAGCCATTCGGTGGACGACCCCTTCGGTCTGGACGTTTAACCGCGCGGAACCGGTGCCGGAGCGCCGTCACCGGTTCCCGGCGTCAGGGTACTTTCACCTTGGCGAAATTGTTCGAGCCCAGCGGGCTGAGCACGAAGCCTTCGACGCCCTTGCGCAGCGCCGCGAACTGTTTGGGGTGGGCCAGGGCGATCCACGGCGCCTGTTCGTGAAAGATGCCCAGGGCCTGGCGATACAGCGCGGCGCGTTTATCCTGCTCGGGTTCGCGGCGCGCCTGGGCGATCAGCGTATCGAAGGCCTTGTCGCACCAGCCCGCCTGGTTCTCGCCGCTCTCGGCGGCGGCGCAGGACAGATTGGGGGTGAGGAAGTTGTCCGGGTCGCCGTTGTCGCCGGCCCAGCCCATGAACACCAGATCGTGCTCGCCGTTCTTGGCCCGCTTGATCAGCTCGCCCCACTCGAACACGCGAATGTCGCTGCGGATGCCGATGGCGGCGAGATCGGCCTGCAGCATCTGCGCGCCGATACCGGGGTTGGGGTTGGTCGGCCCGCCACCGGGGCGAGTCCAGATCGACAGGGCGAAGCCATCGGGGTGACCGGCCTCGGCCAGCAGCTGACGGGCCCGTTCGGGATCGTGCGGCCAGTCCTGCAGCGTTTCGTCATGGCCCCACAGGGGCGCCGGGTAGGGCGCCACGGCCGGCGTGGCATTGCCCTCGCCAAACTGCGCGCGAATGTAGGCGGCCTTGTCGAACGCCAGGTTGATCGCCTGGCGCACGCGCACGTCACCCAGCCGCGGATGGCGGGTGTTGATGCCGATGTAGGCGGTCAGCAGCGAATCCAGCTCCAGCACCTGCAGTTGCGGATCGGCCTTGAGCGCCGGGATGTCCACCGGCCGCGGGTAGAGGGCGATCTGGCAGTCGCCGGCCTTGAGCCGTTGCTGGCGCACGTTGGGCTCGGGGGTGATGGCCAGTATCAGGCGTTCGATTGCCGGTGCGCCGTCCCAGTAGTCCGGGTTGCCGCGAAAGCGCACCTGGGCGTCCTTGGCGTAGCGCTCGAAGACGAAGGGGCCGGTGCCGATGGGGGCGTTGTTCAGCCGCTCGGGCTTGCCGCTGGCGAGCAGATGCTCGGCGTATTCGGCCGAGTAGATCGAGGCGAAGCCCATGGCCAGGTTGGCCAGAAAAGGCGCCTCGGGATGCTTCAGAACGAAGCGCACGCGATGCTCGTCGAGCTTTTCGATGCGCTCGATCAGTTGCGCCAGACCCATGGACTCGGCGTAGGGGAAGCCGCGCAGTGACAGCTTGTGCCAGGGATGCGCCGGGTCGAGCTGGCGCTGGAAGCTCCACAGCACGTCGTCGGCGTTGAAGGTGCGGCTTGGCGTGAATTCCTTGTTGGCGTGGAATTTCACCCCCTCGCGCAGGGTGAAGGTGTAGTTCAGGCCGTCATCGCTGATTTCCCAGCTCTGCGCCAGCGCCGGAACGATGTCGGTGCTGCCGGGGGCGAAGGCCACCAGGCGTTCGAACAGGGTTTCCGCCGTGGCGTCGGCGGTGGTGGCAGCGGTGTACTGGACGATATCGAAACCTTCCGGGCTGGCTTCGCTGCACACCACCAGATTGGCCGCCTGGACCTGAGCAGCAAACAGGGCGGCCAGCAGCACGCCACCGCGCTTGAGGGGCAGGGTAGACATTTGAACTCCCGATCCAGATAGAAACGGCGCACCCCAAGGTGCGCCGTCTGCCGTCAGTTGCCGATGCTCACACCATAGAAGGAGTTGAGGCCGAACGGGCTGATGCGGAAGTCCTGCACCTCCTTGCGCATCGGCTGGTACACGGTGGAGTGGGCGATGGGCGTGTTCTGCACATCGGCCTTGAGCAGGTGCTGAGCCTGCTTGTAGAGCACGGTACGTTCTTCCTGGTCGTTGATCGCCTTGGCCTTCTTGATCAGCGCGTCGAACTCCTTGTTGCACAGGCGGCTGTAGTTGTTGCCGCCAATGGCGTCGCAGCCGTACAGCACGGCCAGCCAGTTGTCGGGGTCACCGTTGTCGCCGGTCCAACCGATCAGCAGGGTGTCGTGCTCGCCGGCCTTGGCGCGCTTGTTGTACTCGCCCCACTCGTAGCTGACGATGCGCGCCTTGATACCGACCTTGGCCCAGTCGGCCTGCAGCATCTCGGCCATCAGCTTGGCGTTGGGGTTGTATGGGCGCTGCACGGGCATGGCCCACAGGGTGATTTCGGTGCCTTCCTTCACGCCGGCAGCCTTGAGCAGTTCCTTGGCCTTTTCCGGGTTGTAGGGGGTGTCCTTGATGGTGTCGTCATAGGACCACTGGGTCGGCGGCATGCCGTTGACCGCCACCTGGCCGGCGCCCTGGTAGACGGCGTTGATGATCGCCGGCTTGTTGATCGCCATGTCCAGCGCCTGGCGTACTTCGAGCTTGTCCAGTGGCTTGTGCTCGGTGTTGTAGGCCAGGTAGCCGACGTTGAAGCCAGCCTGCTCGGGCATTTGCAGCTTGGGGTCCTTCTTCAGGTTTTCCAGGTCGGCCGGGCGCGGGAATACGCTGACATGGCACTCGCCGGCGCGCAGCTTCTGCATGCGCACCGACGGGTCGGTGTTGATGGCGAAGATCAGGTTGTCGACCTTTACGTCGTCCGGCTTCCAGTAGTCCTGGTTGCCCTTGTAACGGATCTGCGCGTCCTTCTGGTAACGGCTGAACACGAAGGGGCCGGTGCCGATGGGCTTCTGGTTGATGTCCGCAGCCTTGCCGGCCTTGAGCAACTGGTCGGCGTACTCGGCGGAGTGGATCGAGGCGAAGCTCATGGCCATGTTCTGGATGAACGCGGCATCGACGGTGTTGAGGGTGAAACGCACCGTGTGCTCGTCGAGTTTCTCGATCTTGGCGATGTTGTTGTCCATGCCCATGTCGGTGAAGTACGGGAACTCGGTGGGGTACGCCTTGCGGAACGGGTCGTCCTTGTTGAGCATGCGGTTGAAGGTGAACAGCACGTCGTCGGCGTTGAATTCGCGGCTGGGCTTGAAGTACTCGGTGGTGTGGAACTTCACCCCGGGGCGCAGCTTGAAGGTGTAGGTCAGGCCGTCGTCGGAGACCTCCCAGCTCTCGGCGAGGCCAGGCTCGACCTGGGTGCCGCCGCGCTCGAACTGAGTCAGGCGGTTGAAGACGGTTTCCGCTGCCGCGTCGAAATCGGTACCGGTGGTGTACAGGCCGGGGTCGAAACCGGCGGGGCTGCCCTCGGAGCAGAACACCAGATTGGCGGCGCTGGCGAGGGGGGCGCTGGCGATCAGCCCAGCGGTAAGCAAAGCCTGGATAACGGCGTTCTTGCGCATCTTGACCTCATCGTTGTTGTGGTTGTGATCCTTGAGGAGCCTCTTGTGGAGGCCACCACCGAAGCTATGCAGCCCCTGTGCCCGAGGCAAGCGAGATGTCGCGCCGGAAATGGTTAGCGCTACAGCGTTGTAACTTGCTGTCGCATTTATGAAAAAATCGCAGGAAAAAGATGGCGAAACGCCGTTATCTGGCGATAACGGCGTTGCGTTGTTGCGGGGCGTGGTTCAGGGCATCTGCACTTCGATGACGCCGTCGGCGCTGACCGTGACCTGGCTGGTGCCGGCCTCGATTTCCGGGGTCGGTGCCGCCTCCATCATCGCCATGCCCTTGGCGGCATACGCGCGCATCGGCATCGGCGGCTGGAAGCCACCGGTGTTGAGGTTCAGGCTGACCAGCTTGTAGCCCTTGCCGCCGAGTGCTTCGGTGGCCAGCTGGGCGCGTGCCTTGAAGGCGTTGACGGCGTCCTTGAGCATGGCGTCCTCGCGGGTCTTGCGCGTGTCGGTGGCGATGCTGAAGTCCATGCCGGCCATCTTCATCGATTGCAGCAGCTCACCGGTCAGCGCGGACAGGCGGGCGAAGTCGGCGCTTTCCAGGCGCACTTCGGCGCGCTCGCGCCAGGCGGTGATCTTCTGGCCCTTGTCGTCGTACACCGGATAGCTGTGGCGGCTGCCCAGCTTGACCGAAACGCCACGGACCTGGCGCACCTGCTCCAGCGCCTTGTTCAGGGTGTTGGTGATCTCGGCAGCCAGCTTGGCCGGGTCGGCATGCTGCGCCTCGGTATAGAGGGTGACGTGCATCAGGTCGTGGGCCACTTCCTGGTTGACCTCGGCGCGCAGGGCGATCTGGTTGTAGCGCGCCTCGGCGGCCAGCAGGCCGGTGCTGGCCAGGCTGGCGGCGGTCAGGGCGAGGGCGGTGGCGATACGGGTCATGGTGCGCATGGTGCGGTTCCTTTTTTCGATGGCCTGTTGGCCGTTTCCCGAGGTTAGACGTAGGCGAGTGGCGATCCGGGTTAACGCCGATGAAATTTTTTTCAGCCCGCTCGGCAATCCGCCGGCAGCGGGGGCGTGCGGCCGGTTGCCGCAGCGGCGGAAGGCCGCGCCAGGCTTGGTTATACTCGCCGCAACCAATGGAGTCGCCATGCTCGAGCCCGTGCAGTTGCTATCCGCCAGTCGCCAGAACCTCTGGCGCCTGACCCTCATCCGTATTCTCGTGCTGGCGGCTCAGGCCGGCTCGGTCGGTCTCGCCTACAAGTCGGGCATGCTACCGCTGCCCTGGTTGCAGTTGTCGGTCACCCTTGGCATTTCCCTGCTGCTGTGCCTGGGCACGGCTGTGCGCCTGCGTGGCCCCTGGCCGGTGACGGAGTTCGAATACGCCGTGCAACTGGCCTGCGATCTGATCATTCACAGCGTGCTGCTGTATTACTCGGGCGGCTCGACCAACCCCTTCGTCTCCTATTACCTGGTGCCGCTGACCATCGCCGCGGCGACCCTGCCGTGGATGTTCACCATCGTCCTGGCCGGTCTGGCGCTGGCCGGTTACACCCTGCTGCTGGTATGGACCCACCCGCTCGAGCTGCCCGCCGCGCGCGAGAGCCTGCTGGTCTACGGCATGTGGCTGAGCTTCGCCCTGGCGGCGTCCTTGATCACCTTCTTCGTCGCCAAGATGGCCGAGGAGTTGCGCCGCCAGGACGAGCTGCGCGCCGAGCGCCGCGAGGAAAGCCTGCGCGACCAGCAACTGCTGGCCGTGGCCACCCAGGCTGCCGGCGCTGCCCACGAGCTGGGCACGCCGCTGGGCACCATGAGTGTGCTGCTCAAGGAGCTGCGCCAGGAGTACCGCGACACCCCGGCGCTGCAGGACGACCTGGCGCTACTGCAGGAGCAGGTCAAGCTGTGCAAGTACACTCTGCAGCAACTGGTGCGTGCCGCCGAGAACGACCGGCGTCAGGCGGTGGTGGAGCAATCCTGCGTCGAGTGGCTGGAAACCACCCTCAACCGCTGGCACCTGATGCGCCCCGAGGCCAGCTACCGCTACCAGTGCCTGGGGCGTGGCACGCCGCCGCGCATCATGCCGCCGGCGGATCTGACCCAGGCGCTGCTCAACCTGCTCAACAACGCTGCCGACGCCTGCCCGGACAAACTCGACATTCGCCTGGACTGGGACCACCAGTGGCTGCGCCTGAGCATCCGCGACCACGGCGCCGGCGTGCCGCTGGCCATCGCCGAGCAGCTCGGGCGGCCTTTCTTCACCACCAAGGGCAAGGGCTTCGGTCTTGGTCTGTTCCTCAGCCAGGCCAGCGTGACCCGTGCCGGCGGCACGGTTAAGTTGTATAACCACGAGGAAGGCGGCACCCTCACCGAATTGAAGTTACCGCGAGCCTACGGCGTGGCCTGACAAGGAAAACCCAGCATGAGCGAAGAATCCCTGTTCGAAGGTGAAGAGCAGCCCCATCTGCTGCTGGTCGACGACGACCCTACCTTTACCCGTGTGATGGCGCGGGCCATGAGCCGCCGCGGCCTGCGCGTGTCCACCGCCTCCAGCGCCGACGAGGGCCTGGCGCTGGCCAAGGAAGACCTGCCGGACTACGCCGTGGTCGACCTGAAGATGGAGGGCGACTCCGGTCTGGTGCTGCTGCCCAAGCTGCTGGAGCTGGACGCCGAGATGCGTGTGGTGATCCTCACCGGCTATTCCAGCATCGCCACTGCGGTGGAGGCCATCAAGCGCGGCGCGGCCAACTACCTGTGCAAGCCGGCCGATGCCGATGACGTGCTCACCGCGCTGCTTTCCGAGCATGCCGACCTCGACAGTCTGGTGCCGGAAAACCCCATGTCGGTGGACCGCCTGCAGTGGGAGCACATCCAGCGTGTGCTGGCCGAGCACGAGGGCAATATCTCCGCTACCGCCCGCGCCCTGGGCATGCACCGCCGCACGTTGCAGCGCAAATTGCAGAAGCGCCCGGTTCGTCGCTGAGCCTTTGCATACCTAGACCCGCCGCCCGGCCCACCCTACAACTGCGTAGCTTTTGCCAATGGCGAAGCATGCCCCGGCCCACCCTACAACTGCGCGGCTATTGCCCATGGTCGAAGGATGCTTAGCCAGCTAACATAGGTCGTCAGACAACCTGCTGGTGTCGCCATGTTCGCCGTCGCTGCACAAACCCTCGCCATCACCGCGCCCGTGTTCGCCATGCTGTTTCTCGGCGTGGCGCTCAAGCGCCTGCACTGGATCGATCGCGCCTTTATCGACACCGCCTCGAGCCTGGTGTTTCGCGGCACCATGCCGACCCTGCTGTTTCTCGGCATCGTGCGCGCCGATCTGAGCGCGGCATTGCAACCGGCGCTGCTGCTGTTCTTCGTCGCCGCCACCCTGGTCTGCTTCCTGCTGGCCTGGGGCTGGGCGATCTGGCGCATTGCCCATGCCGAGCGCGGCATCTACACCCAGGGCGCCTTTCGCGGCAACAACGGCATCATCGGTCTGGCCCTGGCCACCAGCCTTTACGGCGACTACGGCCTGTCCCTGGGCGCGGTGCTCGGTGGCGTGGTGATCCTCTGCTACAACGTGCTCTCGGCCATCGTCCTGGCCATCTACAGCCCAGGAGCCAGGACCGGGCCGCTGGCCATCGCCAGGAGCATTCTGATCAACCCGCTGATCATCGGTGTGCTGCTGGCCATTCCCTTCGCCTACTGGCAGATCGCGCTGCCGGCGTGGCTAATGACCTCGGCCGAATACTTCGCGCAGATGACCCTGCCGTTGGCACTGATCTGCATCGGTGGCACCCTCAGCCTGGCTTCCCTGCGGCAGAGCAGCGGCATTGCGCTGAGCGCCAGCCTGATGAAGATGGTCTGGTTGCCGTTGCTAGCCACCTACGGCGCCTGGATGTACGGCTTCCGTGAGGCGGACCTGGCGATCCTCTTTCTCTACTTCGCCAGCCCCACGGCGGCCGCCAGTTTCGTCATGGCCCGCGCGGTGGGCGCCAACCATGAACTAGCGGCGGCGATCATCGTCATCACCACGCTGGCGGCGGTGATCACCACCAACGTCGGGCTGCTGATACTGCAGTGGGGCGGCTGGATCTAAGGGCGGGCGGCAGGGTGCACCATGCGCCCGATGGCGGTGATGGCTGGTGCGCACGGCGCACCCTACGAAGTCCTAGGAAACGTTGCGCTGGTATTCCTCGATCACTTCCTGCGCCGCGCGGAAGGCATCGATGCTGGCCGGTACGCCGGCGTAGACCGCGCAGTGCAGCAGGGTCTCGCGGATTTCCTCGACGGTGCAGCCGTTGTTCAGTGCGCCGCGCACGTGGCCCTTGAGTTCCTGCGGGCATTTCAGCGCGGTCAGCGCTGCCAGGGTGATCAGGCTGCGGGTCGCGCGCGGCAGGCCGCTGCGGGTCCACACGCCGCCCCAGGCGTGTTCGTTGACGAAGTCCTGCAGCGGCTGGGTGAACTCGGTGGCATTGCCCAGGGCACGGTCGACGAAGGCGTCGCCCATCACCTCGCGGCGCACCTGCACGCCGCGGTCATGGTTGTCGGTCATGCTCAGATGCCCCCCTTGCGATGGTTGTGCCAGGAGCGCCCGGCGACGATCACCAGGGTGACGGCGGTCAGCGGCAGCACGTAACCGAGCATGGCGTCGCCGAAGGTCTGGGCGAACGGGCGACCGGTGCTGAACAGCACCAGATACAGGGTGTAGGCCACGTAATAGGCGAGGAACAGGGCGCCTTCCCAGCGGTTGATGCGAAAGCCGGTGAAGAAGATCGGCAGACAGGCGACGGCAACCGCGATCATCACCGGGAAGTCGAAGGCCAGGGCATTGGGCGATACCGAAATGGCAGCAGGCGATACCAGCGAGGCCAGGCCCAGCACGCACAGCAGGTTGAAGATGTTGCTGCCGACGATGTTGCCCACGGCGATGTCGCGCTCGCCCTTGAAGGCAGCGATGATCGAGGTGGCCAGCTCCGGCAGCGAGGTGCCGATGGCGATCACCGTCAGGCCGATCACCAGTTCCGACAGGCCGAGGGCACGGGCCAGTTGCACGGCGCCTTCGACCAGCAGGTTGGAGCCGCCGACCAGCAGCGCCAGGCCGGCGACGATCAGACCGAGGTTGATGACCCAGGCATAGGGCTTGGCCGGTTCATCGAGGCCGAATTCCTTGGCGAACTCGTCATCGTCGCTCTTGTTTTCCTTGCGTGCGCTGTAGATCAGAAAACCGGTGTAGGTCAGCACGCCGCCGAACAGCAGGGCGCCGTCGAGGCGGCTCAGCGCGCCGTCCCAGGCCAGGGCATAGACCACCAGGCTGGCGCCGATCATGATCGGCACGTCGAGGCGGATCAGCTGGCGCGAGACGATCAGCGGCGCCACCAGGGCGGTCATGCCGAGAATCAGCAACACGTTGGCGATGTTGCTGCCGATCACGTTGCCGATGGCCAGATCGCCACTGCCGTTGAAGGCCGATTGCACGCTGACCGCGGTTTCCGGGGCGCTGGTGCCGAAGGCCACCACGGTCAGGCCGATCACCAGGGGCGGAATGCCGAACTGCGCAGCCAGCTTGGCGGCGCCGCGCACCAGCACTTCGGCACCGGCAACCAGCAGCACCAGGCCGGCGATCAGGTAGACGTAGGTCATCATTGTCATTGCAGGAAAGCTCCGAAAAAAGTGCGGCTAGTGTAGCGATGGCGTATCGCCGCGCCAGTGGGTGCTGGCAGCGATTTGTTACCGACCCTGTTCAGTCCAGCGCTTCGACTCGCACCGGCACCACGCCGGCACGCAGCATGTCCAGCTGCTGCGCCGCGCGTCGCGACACGTCGATGATGCGCCCGCGCACGAAGGGACCGCGGTCGTTGATACGGACCACCACGGTGCGGCCGTTGTTCAGGTTGGTGACCTTGACCCGGCTGCCGAACGGCAGGCTGCGGTGTGCGGCGGTCAGCGCCTGCTGATCGAAGCGTTCACCGCTGGCGGTCTTGCGCCCGTGGTGGCGGTCGCCGTAGTAGGAGGCCTTGCCGGTCTCGCTGCTGCCTGAGCCGCCGCCGAAGGTGGAGCAGCCGACCAGCAGGGCGAGCGCGCCGAGTAATGCGCAGGTGCGCAGCCCGGATGTAATCCGGGGCAATGAAGGTTCCCGGATTGCATCCGGGCTACGGATCGTCATCTGTTCTTTCCCCATGAAAAAACGCCGGGGGAACCGGCGTTTTTCAGTATCAAGCGAAACGGCCTGGCTCAGCCTTCGAGCTTCTTCTTCAGCAGTTCGTTCACTTGCCCCGGGTTGGCCTTGCCCTTGGAGGCTTTCATGGCCTGGCCGACGAAGAAGCCGAACATCTTGCCGCGCTTGGCTTCGTCGCTGGCGCGGTACTGCTCGACCTGCTCGGCGTTGGCGGCCAGCACCTCGTCGAGCATCGCCTCGATGGCGCCGCTGTCGGTAACCTGCTTGAGGCCCTTGCTCTCGATGATCGCATCGGCGCTGCCTTCACCGGCGGCCATGGCCTCGAACACCATCTTGGCGATCTTGCCGCTGATGGTGTTGTCCTTGATGCGCAGGATCATGCCGCCCAGGTGCTCGGCGGAAACCGGCGACTGCTCGATCTCCAGGCCTTCCTTGTTGAGCAGGCTGGACAGCTCGCCCATCACCCAGTTGGCCGCCAGCTTGGCATCGCCGCAGACCTTGGTCACTTCTTCGAAGTACTCGGCCATCTCGCGGCTGGCCGAGAGCACGCTGGCGTCGTAGGTGGACAGACCGTACTGACTCTGGAAACGCTCGCGCTTCTGCGTCGGCAGTTCCGGCAGCTGGCTGCGCACCTCGTCGAGGAAGCTCTGCTCGATCACCACCGGCAGCAGGTCGGGGCAGGGGAAGTAACGGTAGTCGTTGGCTTCTTCCTTGCCGCGCATGGAGCGGGTCTCGTCCTTGTTCGGGTCGTACAGGCGGGTTTCCTGGATGACCTTGCCGCCGTCCTCGATCAGCTCGATCTGGCGCTGGATCTCGTGGTTGATCGCCTTCTCGATAAAGCGGAAGGAGTTGACGTTCTTGATCTCGGCGCGGGTGCCGAAGGCTTCCTGGCCTTTCGGGCGCACGGAAACGTTGCAGTCGCAGCGCAGCGAGCCTTCGGCCATGTTGCCGTCGCAGATGCCCAGGTAGCGCACCAGGGCGTGGATGGCCTTGACGTAGGCCACCGCCTCCTTGGCGCTGCGGATATCCGGCTCGGAGACGATCTCCAGCAGCGGCGTACCGGCGCGGTTCAGGTCGATGCCGCTCATGCCGTGGAAGTCTTCGTGCAGGCTCTTACCGGCATCCTCTTCCAAGTGCGCGCGGGTGATGCCGATGCGCTTGACGGTGCCGTCTTCCAGGGTGATGTCCAGATGGCCCTTGCCGACGATGGGGTGATCCATCTGGCTGGTCTGGTAGCCCTTGGGCAGGTCCGGATAGAAGTAGTTCTTACGGGCGAAGACGTTCTGCGGCGCGATATGTGCGTCGATCGCCAGGCCGAATTTCACCGCCATGCGTACCGCCTCGGCGTTGAGCACCGGCAGGGTGCCGGGCATGCCGAGGTCGATCAGGCTGGCCTGGGTGTTGGGCTCGGCGCCGAAGCTGGTGGCGCTGGCCGAGAAGATCTTCGATTGCGTGCTGAGCTGAGCGTGGATCTCGAGCCCGATTACTGTTTCCCATTGCATCTGTCTATTCCTCAGAAACCAGTCGGTGCTTGTTTGTGCCAGTCGCTGACCTGTTGGTACTGGTGCGCGACATTGAGCAGACGACCTTCCTGGAAGTAGTTGCCGAGCAGCTGCACGCCCACCGGCAGACCATCGACGAAGCCGGCCGGCATTGACAGACCGGGGATGCCGGCCAGGTTGGCGGTGATGGTGTAGATGTCTTCCAGGTAGGCGGACACCGGGTCGGCGTTCTTCTCGCCCAGCTTCCAGGCCAGGTTGGGCGTGGTCGGGCCGAGGATCACGTCGACATCCTTGAAGGCGGCGACGAAGTCGTTCTTGATCAGGCGGCGGATCTGCTGCGCCTTGATGTAGTAGGCGTCGTAATAGCCGGCCGACAGCGCGTAGGTGCCGACCATGATGCGCCGTTTGACCTCGGCACCGAAGCCTTCGCCGCGCGAACGCTTGTACAGGTCTTCGAGGTTCACCGGGTTTTCGCAGCGATAGCCGAAGCGCACGCCATCGAAGCGCGACAGGTTGGAGCTGGCTTCTGCCGGGGCGATCACGTAGTAGGCGGGAATCGCATGCTGCATGTTCGGCAGGCTGATGTCCTTGACGGTGGCGCCGAGCTTTTTCAGCTCCTCGACCACAGCCATCACCTTCTCGCCGATACGCGCGTCGAGGCCGGCGCCGAAGTATTCCTTGGGCAGGCCGATGCGCAGGCCGGCCAGCGGCTGGGCCAGCGCAGCCAGGTAGTCATCCACCGGCTGATCGACGCTGGTGGAGTCCTTGGCATCGAAGCCGGCCATGGCGCCGAGCAGCAGGGCGCAGTCCTCAGCGGTGCGGGCCAGCGGGCCGCCCTGGTCGAGGCTGGAGGCGTAGGCGATCATGCCCCAGCGCGAAACGCGGCCGTAGGTGGGCTTGAT
>NZ_JAODYT010000057.1:0-26246 GCF_029834875.1 Pseudomonas sp. GD04158
CCTCGGTGAGCCTGCACAGGTAACCGGTGGAAAAGCTGCGCAGGCTCTGCACGATCAGCTCGATATCGACGATATGCCGGGCGATCTGCAGCACGTGGTCGGCATCGTTGATGCCATAGATCAGCACCTTCACCTGCCTGGGCGACAGGCATTCGGCGTAGCGCGCAGCGGTGGCGAAGGCGCCGATCACGCACAGCCGGCGCGCCACCTGCAGATGCAGCTCATCCGGCAGGGCCAGGTAGGTGTCGAGGATCAGGCGTGGGTCGAGATGGGTGGTGACCTGGGCAAGGAACGCGATGGGCAGCTCGAGAATCAGCTCGCGCAGTTGCACCGGCGCCATGTGCGG
This sequence comes from Pseudomonas sp. GD04158, assembly GCF_029834875.1. Taxonomy (NCBI): domain Bacteria; kingdom Pseudomonadati; phylum Pseudomonadota; class Gammaproteobacteria; order Pseudomonadales; family Pseudomonadaceae; genus Pseudomonas; species Pseudomonas sp. GD04158. Next base: position 347 of record NZ_JAODYT010000057.1, read on the forward strand.
CGACAGCTGCGCGGCCTGCTCGGCGCCGAGCCGCTGCACCAGCGCCGCCTTCACCGCCACGGGCGCCATGCTTTGCGAGGCCAGCAACAGGCGCTGGGCCATGCTCAGGGATGGGGCTTTGGCCATCGGATACTCCTTGTCGTGACCGAGGCCTGCAGCATCCCGTAGTGGCCGTGATGGCACAGCCATCTTTGCGCCGGTCACGCCGGCTCATCGCGGATCGCCCTGAGTAGAGAGGAAACGCCGCTCAGTCCAGCGGATCATCGCGCTGCGCACGCAACAGCTCGGCGAAGGCCGCGGCCTCCACCGGCCGGCTGATCAGGTAGCCCTGGATCTCGTCGCAGTTCTGACTCTTGAGAAAATCCATCTGCGCCTGGGTTTCCACGCCCTCGGCCACCACCTTCAACTCCAGGCTGTGCGCCATGGCGATGATGGCGCGGGTGATCGCCGCATCCTCGCCGCCCGGCGACAGGTCGCGGATGAAGGTCTGGTCGATCTTCACGTAGTGCACCGGGAAACGCTTGAGGTAGCTGAGCGAGCTGTAGCCGGTGCCGAAATCGTCGATGGCCAGCTTCACCCCCAGCTCGCGCAGTTGGCGGAAGGTGACGACGACGCTGTCGACGTTGTCCAGCAGCTGGCTCTCGGTCAACTCCAGCTCCAGGTACTGCGGGGCCAGGCCGGTTTCTTCCAGCACCTGGCGCACCAGGCTGGTGAGGTTGCCCTGGCGCAGCTGATACACCGAGATGTTCACCGATACGCGGATCTCCGCCAGCCCCTGCTGCTGCCACTGGCGCGCCTGGCGGCAGGCCTGGCGCAGGACGAACTCGCCGATCGGCGCGATCAGCCCGGTTTCCTCGGCCAGGCCGATGAACTCGCCCGGCGCCACCAGCCCCTGCTGCGGATGGCGCCAGCGCACCAGGGCTTCGGCGGCATTGAGCTGGTCGTCGGCGAGGTTCAGCTTGGGCTGGTAGAACACCTCCAGCTGGCCTTCCTCGATGGCCTTGCGCAACTGGTTTTCCAGTTGCAGGCGCTCCAGAGTGCAGGCCTGCAGGTTGTCGGTGAAGAACTGGAAGGTGTTGCCGCCCAGGTGCTTGGCATGCTGCACGGCCATGTTGGCCTGGCTGATCAGCGCGCCGATCTCGCGCGCATAGTCCGGCAGCAGGCTGATGCCAAGCGAGGCGCTGACCACCAGCTCGTGGCCGCCGACGTCCATCGGTAGTCGCAGCTTGGCCAGCAGCCGGCTGGCCACCCGCGCCAGGCTGGAAAGGCTGCCGTAGGCATCGAGAAGGATGGCGAATTCGTCGCCCGACAGCCGCGCGATGCAGTCGGCCTCGGGCACTGCCTGAGTCAGGCGGCGGCTCATCTGGCGCAGCAGCTGGTCGGCCACCTCATGGCCGAGGCTGTCGTTGAGCAGCTTGAAGCGGTCCAGGTCGATATGCACCAGGGCGATGCTGCGCCCGCTCTGCCGGGCGCGCTGGCTGGCCTCGTGCAGGCGCTCCTTGAACAGGCTGCGGTTGGCCAGGCCGGTGAGTTCGTCGTAATGCGACAGGTAGCGCAGGCGCTCCTCGGCCTCGCGCCGCGCGGTCAGGTCGGCGAAGAAGCCGACGATATGGCTGGGCCGCCCGCTGGCATCGCGCACCAGGTTCAGCTGCAGCCACTGCGGGTAGAGTTCGCCGCTCTTGCGCGTCTCGATCAGCTCGCCCTGCCAGCTGCCGCTGCCGTCCAGCTCCTGGCGGATCATCTGGTACTGCCTGCGCATCTCGCGGCTGCCGATCAGGCTGGTCACCGTGCGCCCCACCACTTCCTCGCGGCTGTAGCCGGTCACCGCACTGAACGCGCGGTTGACCGCCAGCACGCGGTAGTCGGGGTCGAGAATGAAGATGCCCTCGCTGGCGGCCTCGAACACCGTCGCCGCCAGGCGCTGTTCCTGCTCCTGCTGGCGCCGCGCGCTGACGTCGCGGCGGGTGCCGAGCATGCGTCGCACGCGGCCGGCGGCATCGCGCTCGACCGCGCGGCCACGGTCCTCGACCCAGACCCAGTGGCCGTCGACGTGGCGCACGCGGTATTCGATCTGATAGTCCTCGCTGCGCCCCTTCATGTGCTCCACCAGCGCCCGGCGCAGGCGCGGCAGGTCATCTGGATGCAGGCGCGGGGTCAGGTCGCGCAGCATCACCTGAACCTGCTCCGGCTCCAGGCCGAACAGTTCGCGCAGGTGCGAATGGTGCACCTGGTCGCTCTCCAGGTCCCAGTCCCACAGCCCCAGCTCGCTGGCCTCCAGCGCCAGGGCCAGGCGCGCCTGGCTCTTGCCCAGGGCATGGGTCGCCTCGTCCAGCTCCAGGGTGCGCTCGGCCACGCGCATCTCCAGTTCGCCATGGGCGCCGCGCAGCTCACGCTCAGCCCGGCGGCGCTGCTCCACCTCGCGCGCCAGCTCCTCGTTGAGGCCTTCGGCACGCTGCTTGGCATGTTCCAGGTTGGCGATCAGCGCCTGGTTGTGAAAGCGCTGCAGCAGGCTGCGCTGCACCAGACGGTTGACCTGCCAGGCCACCACCAGCAGGGCGAGAAAGAGGATGACGCTGAGCAGCCCCCAGCCGCGCTGCAGGCTGTTGTCACTGAGCAGCAGAAAGGCTGCCGAGGGCAACAGACAGGGCAGGGCGAAGGTGAGAAAGGCCGACAGGCTGACGGCATAGGCAACGCTGGCCGAGAGGATCGCCGCGGCGATCAGGCCATAGACCAGGGCCTGCTGATAGAACACGTCCGGCGGCACCAGCACGATCACCGCGAAGGCCAGGGTCAGCCCCGAAGCGCCGGCGCCGAAGAGAAAGTTGCGCCGCCAATAGGATTCGACCTGGCGACTGGGCAGCGCCGCATTGAAGGCGTTCACCTGAGTCAGGCGCAGCAGCACCAGCAACAGCACCCAGGCCAGCCAGCCGGCAAGCAGCGGCGCGCTGCCCTCGCGCCACAGCAGCAGGCTGCAGGCCAGGCCGACCAGCAACATCAACAGGGTGGGCAGGCGCGAGCCCTGATAGAGCAGACGGGTGCGCTCGACGGCGATGTCCGCGGCGAACTGGCGTTCGGCCTGATGCGGGTCCGGCGTCACCTCGTGTACTACGGCGCTGGTGGTGGCGGTCATAGGCGCTTTTCTTGTAATGGTTGCCTAAGGGTCTGCGGCGCTGCGGTCGCGGGCCACGGAGCGTGGCCAAAGCCCTGACGTCGCCGGAGAATACCCGAGACAGACGCGCTGCCCAACCAAGATGTGGGCAATTTCACAGATTGACGCCCAACTTTCGGCGGGTACCGGCCGGCCATGCTGGCCATTGGCCGCCTGGCCACGCAGATCGGCGCTCTGACCTGCCGGTCGTCGGTTGCGACCAGCCAGTTTCCCCTCACCTGGCCGACGGTTTGCCCTCCCCTGCCGCGCCCCCTAGAATGCCGCGATGCAAAACGACCCCGAACTCCTCCTCGCTTCGCTCAACGACGCCCAGGTCCAGGCCGTGGCCGCCCCGCTCGGCCGCCAGCTGGTGCTGGCCGGCGCCGGCTCGGGCAAGACCCGCGTGCTGGTGCACCGAATCGCCTTCCTGATCCAGGCGATGGGCGCCTCGCCTCACTCGATCCTGTCGGTGACCTTTACCAACAAGGCCGCCGCCGAGATGCGCCACCGCATCGAGCAGATGCTCGGCCACAACCCGGCCGGCATGTGGGTCGGCACCTTCCACGGCCTGGCCCATCGCCTGCTGCGCGCGCACTGGCAGGAGGCCGGGCTGGCCGAGAACTTCCAGATTCTCGACTCCGACGATCAGCAGCGCCTGATCAAGCGGGTGATCCGCGAACTGGGCCTGGACGAACAGCGCTGGCCGGCCAAGCAGGCGCAGTGGTTCATCAACGGGCAGAAAGATGAGGGGTTCAGACCCCAGCACATCCAGGCCGGCGGTGACCTGTTCCTGGCCACCATGCGCGGCATCTACGAGGCCTACGAGGCGGCCTGCGCACGCACCGGGGTGATCGACTTCTCCGAGCTGCTGCTGCGCGCCCTCGACCTGTGGCGTGACAAGCCGGGCCTGCTCGAACATTACCAGCGGCGTTTCCGCCATATCCTGGTGGACGAGTTCCAGGACACCAACGCCGTGCAGTACGCCTGGCTGCGCCTGCTGGCCAAGGGCGGCGACAGCCTGATGGTGGTGGGCGACGACGACCAGTCGATCTACGGCTGGCGCGGCGCGCGCATCGAGAACATCCAGCAGTTCTCCAGCGACTTCCCCGACACCCAGCTGATCCGCCTGGAGCAGAACTACCGCTCCACCGCCGGCATCCTGAAAGCTGCCAACGCGCTGATCGCCAACAACAACGGGCGCCTCGGCAAGGAGCTGTGGACCGACGGCGGCGACGGCGAGCCGCTGGCCCTGTACGCCGCCTTCAACGAACACGACGAAGCGCGCTACGTGGTCGAGAGCATCGAGGACGCCCTGCGCAAGGACGGCCTCAAGCGCAGCGAGATCGCCATTCTGTATCGCTCCAACGCCCAGTCGCGGGTGCTGGAAGAGGCGCTGCTGCGCGAGCGCATTCCCTACCGCATCTACGGCGGCCAGCGCTTCTTCGAGCGCGCCGAGATCAAGAACGCCATGGCCTATCTGCGCCTGCTCGACGGGCGCGGCAACGACGCGGCGCTGGAGCGCATCGTCAACGTACCGGCACGCGGCATCGGCGAGAAGACGGTCGAGAGCATCCGCGAGTTCGCCCGCGCCCAGGACCTCTCCATGTGGGAGGCGATCCGCCGCATGCTCGCCGTCAAGGCGCTGCCCGGCCGTGCCGCCGGCGCGCTGGGCGGCTTCATCGAGCTGATCGAAGGTCTGGCCGAGAAGGTCATGGCCATGCCCCTGCACCAGATGACCCAGGTGGTCATCGAGCAGAGCGGCCTGCTCGCCTACCACGAGGCGGAAAAGGGCGAGAAGGGCCAGGCACGGGTGGAGAACCTGGAGGAACTGGTCAGCGCCGCGCGCGCCTTCGAGAACGACGAAGACGACGAGCTGACCCCGCTGCAGGCCTTCCTCACCCACGCCTCGCTGGAGGCCGGGGACACCCAGGCCGCCGAGAACGAGGACAGCATTCAACTGATGACCCTGCACAGCGCCAAGGGCCTGGAATTCCCCCTGGTGTTCCTGGTTGGCATGGAGGAGGGTCTGTTCCCGCACAAGATGAGCCTGGAAGAACCGGGCCGACTGGAAGAAGAACGCCGCCTGGCCTATGTCGGCATTACCCGTGCCATGCAGAAGCTGGTGATCAGCTACGCCGAAACCCGGCGTCTCTACGGTAGCGAGACCTACAACAAGGTGTCGCGCTTCGTCCGCGAAATCCCCGCACCGCTGATTCAGGAAGTGCGTCTGAGCAACAGCGTCAGCCGTCCGGTGAGCACCAGCTCGATGAGCGGTGGCAGCCTGTTCGCCGGCAGCGCCGTGCCGCAGACACCCTTCAACCTGGGTCAGCGGGTACGCCACAGCCTGTTCGGCGAGGGCACCATTCTCAACTTCGAGGGTGCCGGCGCCCAGGCACGGGTGCAGGTGAATTTTGAAAACGAAGGCAGCAAGTGGCTGATGTTGGCGTACGCCAAGCTGGAAGCCTGTTAGCACACCGTATCTGGAGAGAATCGATGAATCGCCGCAATCTGTTCGGCGCCGCTCTGGCGCTGTTCGCCGCCATCGGCCTGGTTGGCTGCAAGGACGACAAGGCCGGTAGCGAGCAAGCCGCCGCCAAACCGGCAGAAACCTTCCATTGGAAGATGGTCACTTCCTGGCCGAAGAACTTCCCCGGCCTGGGCACCGCTGCCGAGCGCCTGGCCGAGCGTATCAACGCCATGAGCGCCGGGCGTCTGACCGTCAAGGTCTATGCCGCCGGTGAGCTGGTGCCGGCGCTGGAAGTGTTCGACGCCGTCTCCCGCGGCACCGCCGAGATGGGCCACGGCACCCCGTACTACTGGAAGGGCAAGGTCCCGGCCGCGCAGTTCTTCAGCAGCGTGCCGTTCGGCTTCTCCACCCTGGAAATGAACGCCTGGCTTAGCCACGGCGGCGGTCAGGCGCTGTGGGACGAAACCTATGCCCCCTACGGCGTGAAACCGCTGTCGGCGGGCAACACCACCATGCAGATGGGCGGCTGGTTCAACAAGGAAATCAACAGCCTGGCCGACATCAAGGGCCTGAAGATCCGCATGCCGGGCCTTGGCGGCGAAGTCTGGAGCAAGCTCGGCGCGATCACCGTCAACCTGCCCGGCGGTGAGATCTTCACCTCCCTGCAGACCGGCGCCATCGATGCAACCGACTGGGTCGGCCCCTACAACGACCTGGCCTTCGGCCTGCACAAGGCAGCCAAGTACTACTACTTCCCGGGCTGGCAGGAGCCGCAGGCCGTGGTCGAATCCATGGTCAACCAGAAGGCCTTCGACGCGCTGCCGGCCGATCTGCAGGCCATCGTCGTCGAGGCTGCGCGCGCCGCCACCCTGGACATGATGAACGACTACGTGTTCAACAACGCCAAGGCGCTGCAAAGCCTGAAGAGCGAAGGCGTGCAGTTCAAGCGTCTGCCGGACGAAGTGCTGCAGGCCATGCGCGAGCAGTCCGGCGTGGTGCTCGAGTCCCTGGCCGCGGAAAACGACCTCAACGGCCGCATCTGGGCCTCGCAGAAGGCCTTTCTCGAAGAGGCCAGCGCCATGCAGTCGCTGACCGAGAAAGAGCTGTACAACTGGCGATGAGCCAACTGAACGGGGCCGAAAAGCCCCGTTTTTCTTAGGGATAACTGCCGATGCGTCTTCGTTCGCTGCTTCTACTGCCCCTGCTCACCTTCGTCCTGATCGGCTGCAAGGACGACTCCGCGCCGGCCGACCAGACCGCCGCGCCCGCCCAGACCTTCCATTGGAAGATGGTCACCACCTGGCCGAAGAACGCGCCTGGCACCGGCACCGCGGCCGAACGCCTGGCCGAGCGCGTCAACGCCATGAGCGCCGGGCGCCTGACCATCAAGGTCTACGCCGCCGGCGAGCTGGTACCGGCGCTGGAAGTGTTCGATGCGGTGTCGCGCGGCACGGCCGAACTCGGCCACGGCACACCCTATTACTGGAAGGGCAAGGTGCCGGCCGCGCAGTTCTTCGGTGCGGTGCCCTTCGGCCTGTCCACCCAGGAAATGAATGCCTGGCTGAGCAAGGGCGGTGGCCAGGCGCTGTGGGACGAAGCCTACGCGCCATTCGGCCTCAAGCCGTTGACCGCCGGCAACAGCACCATGCAGATGGGCGGCTGGTTCAACAAGGAAATCAACAGCCTGGCTGACATCAAGGGCCTGAAGATCCGCATGCCGGGCCTTGGCGGTGAAGTGTGGAGCCGCCTGGGCGCGACCACCGTGGTGATGCCGGGGGGCGAGATCTTCACCGCGCTGCAGACCGGCGCCATCGATGCCACCGACTGGGTCAGCCCCTACAACGACCTGGCCTTCGGCCTGCAGAAGGCGGCCAAGTACTACTACTACCCGGGCTGGCAGGAGCCGCAGTCGGTGCTCGAACTGCTGATCAACCAGAAGGCATTCGACGCGCTGCCGGCCGACCTGCAGGCCATCGTCACCGAAGCGGCACGTGCGGCGACCCAGGACATGATGGACGACTACGTGTTCCACAATGCCCTGGCCCTGGACGAGCTGAAGAAGAGCGGCACGCTGCTCAAGCGCTTCCCCGACGAGGTGCTGCAGGCCATGCAACGCGAGACCGAACAGGTGCTCGGCGAGCTGGCCGCGCAGAGCGAGCTCAACGGGCGTATCTGGGCCTCGATGCAGGCCTTCCAGGCGCTGGCCACCTCGATGCACGCGCTGTCGGAAAAGGAGCTTTACGACTGGCGCTGAGCACGGCGATTGGCGCCGGCGGTGCGCATGGCGCACCCTACCCGTGGCAGCCTCACCACGGAGGGTGCGCCGCACGCCCCGGCCGCTGAAGGCTCCGTTTGTCGTTCCAGACGCCAGCTCAAGCGCCGGCGGCCATACTTCAGGGATGAAGAAAAAGCCGACCGACCCCGCCCAGATCCTCGATACCGCCCTGCAACTGGCCGACGTCTGCGGCTGGGAGCGTCTGCACCTGTTCGAAGTGGCCGCCGCGCTCGACATTGGCCTGGACGATATCGCCCGCCATTACCGCGACAAGGATGCCCTGGTCGAAACCTGGTTCGACCGCGCCGACCAGGCCATGCTGGCCCGTGCCCGCCAGGCCGATCTGGCGCCACTGAACGCCGAGCAGCGCCTGGAAATCTGCCTGCTGGCCTGGCTCGACAGCCTGGCCGCGCACCGTTCGGTCACCGGGCAGATGCTGCTGTACAAGCTCGAACCCGGGCACATCCACCTGCAGATACTCGGCCTGATGCGCGTCAGCCGCACCGTGCAATGGTGGCGCGAAGCGGCCGGGCGACAAACCCAGCACCTGTGCCGCATCGCCGAGGAAAGCCTGCTCACCGGCGCCTACCTGCGCAGCTTCGTGCACTGGCTGCGCCATCCCGAGGAAGACGCGGCCGAGTTTCGCGCCTTCCTGCGCCGCCAGCTGCGCTGCGGCCCGCTGACCATGCTGCTGCGGCGCCCGTGAAATCCGGGCTGCCATAGGGTGCGCCGTGCGCACCAGGTTTCCATGTCAGCGGCCCGCGGTACGCACGGCGCCCCTTACCCTCCACGCTCGGCGGGCAAAAGCCGGAAACATTCTGTCACTGGCCATTGCCGGCTACGGCGGGCAAGATGCCGCCCACGCACTTACTTCAGAGAGAAGACCCTGATGCAGCGTTTCCTCAGTATCGCCATGGTCCTGTGCCTGGCGCTGACCTTCAGCTTCGAAGCCCACGCCAAGCGTTTCGGCGGTGGCAAGTCCTTCGGCTCCGCCCCCAGCCACCAGACCCGTCAGGCCACTCCGCCAGCTCAACAGGCAGCCCCGGCCCCTGGCCGTCAGCAACCTGCCGCTGCCGCCAGCGGCGCTTCGCGCTGGCTCGGCCCGCTGGCCGGTCTGGCCGCCGGCGGCCTGCTGGCCGCGATGTTCATGGGTGACGGCTTCGAAGGCCTGCAGATCATGGACTTTCTGATCTTCGGCCTGATCGCCTTCCTGCTCTTCCGCTTCCTCGCCGCCCGTCGCGCCCAGCAGCAGCCGCAAGCGGCCACCGCCGGCGCGCCGTACCAGCGTGAAATGCCGAACGCCAGCAACGCTCCGGCAGCCGGTAGCAATATCTTCGGCGCGCGCCTGGCCTCGGCCGCTCCGGTGATCAACGCCCCGGCCTGGTTCAACGAGCAGAACTTCATCGCCGCCGGTCGTGAGCACTTCATGAACCTGCAGCAGCACTGGGACGCCGACGAGATGGACAAGATCGCCGAATTCGTCACCCCGCAGCTGCTGGAATTCCTCAAGCGCGAGCGCGCCGAACTGGGTGACGGCTTCCAGTCCACCTACATCGACGAGCTTCAGGTCCAGCTCGATGGCGTCGACGACAACGCCGAGAAGACCATCGCCACCCTGACCTTCAGCGGCGTGTCGAAGACCTCGCGCTTCGACCAGGGCGAGCCGTTCAGCGAAAGCTGGCGCCTGGAGCGCGCCCAGGGCGACAACCAGCCCTGGCTGATTGCCGGCATCCGCCAGAACTGATCGCGCGGTACCCATAAAAAACCCGGGCTAGCCCGGGTTTTTTCATTTGCAGCCGAGGCCAGCGTTTCAGCTGCGGCGCATGCCGATATGCGGGATGTCGTCCTCCAGGTAGACCTCGGTCACCGCCGCGAAGCCATAACGCCCGTAATAGCCCTGCAGGTGCGCCTGCGCCGACAGATACACCGCCACGCCCGGCCAGCGCTGGCTGCACTCGGCCAGGGCCTGCTCCATCAGCCTGTGGCCCAGGCCGGTGCCACGCGCCTGCTCGGCAATCACCACCCGGCCGATGACCACCTCGCCGCCCATGCGCTGCGGATCGAGCAGGCGCAGATAGCCCACCAGCGCATTCCCCTCACGCGCCAGCAGGTGGCAGGTATCGCCGACCAAGTCCTGCCCATCGGTTTCCAGATAGGGGCATTTCTGCTCGACCACGAACACCTGGGTGCGCAGCGCCAGCAGCTCGTAGAGCGTGGCGGCATCGAGTTCGCGGTGATGCAGGCAGTGCCAGGTGACAGACGACATTGGAGAACTCCGCAAAAGCGCCATTATGGGGTGATGGCGACATGTTTTCATTCTGCCAGCCGGCTACTGTATAAAGCCGATCCCCCATGATGAGGAGCCGACGCCGTGGAAGAAGTCATCGAACAGCTGCGCGAACTCAACGAGCCCGTCCCGGTACCGCTGGAGCTGCCGGACGAGGAAACCCTGGTGGAGATTCAGGAGCAGATCCTCATCCACCTGCCCTTCGAGCTGCGCGAGTTCCTGCTCAAGGTCAGCGACGTGGTCTATGGCCGCCTGGAGCCGGTGACCGCCAGCGATCCGCATTCGCACACCTACCTGCCGGAAGTCGCCGCCGAAGCCTGGAGCCTGGGCCTGCCGCGCGACCTGGTGCCGCTGTGCCAGGACGGCCGCGACTACTACGCAGTGGACGTCGAGGGCCAGGTGTGGCTGTGGGACGGCGACGAGGGCGAGCTCACCGACGAGAGCTGGGACTCGGTCTGGCACTGGTGCCGCGACGTCTGGCTGGAGAGCTGAGCCCGCCTTCGCCGTAGGGGGCGCCATGCGCACCCGCCTCGCGCAATCCAGCAGCATGCGCGGTGCGCGCGGCGCACCCTACGGCGTTGCGCAGGGCCGGGGCACGGCGCACCCGCCGCGGGTGTCCGGTACGTCATCTATCGTCCTTCTGCGCCGGCTTGTACCCAGGCTACGGCGCACCGCCTCATCCCTCGCCCTGCTCCAGCGCCAGCAGGTTGAGCAAAAAGCGCGCGAAGTAGATCAGGTCCTGTTCCATGGCCTGCCGCGCGGCCTTGGCGTCGCCAGCCTCGATGGCGGCGAAGGCCTCTTCGTGGAAGTCGTTGAGCCGTAGCGACAGGTCGGCGCCGGTGAACAGGCGGTTGAAGAACGGCCCGATCTGCAGCCACAGCGACTCGATCGAACGCACCAGCACCGGGTTGCCGCAGGCGCCATACAGCTGCAGATGGAACTGGCTGTTGGCACTCAGGTAGTCCTGCACCTGACGCTGTTCGATGGCCACTTCCATACGCTGCACGCAGTCGCGCAGCAGGGCCAGGTCGTCGCGGCTCAGGCGTGGCGTGGCCAGCTCCACCGCCAGGCCTTCCAGGCCCAGGCGTACCTGGAAGATATGTTCGTAGCGCTCGCGCGTCATCGCCGGCACGCGCACCGAGCGCTGCTGCTCGCCCTCCAGCGCGCCCTCGGCCACCAGCCGCTGCAGCGCCGCGCGCACCGGCATCGGGCTGGTGCCCCACTGCGCGGCGAGGTCGCGGATCTTCAGGGCCTGCCCCGGTTGAAAGCGTCCGGCCAGCAGACCCTCGCGAATACGTTGATAAAGCTGCTCCTGCAGATTGTCGCTCATGCTGTCAGCGTCCTCGTGGCGGAGCAGGAAGCTGGCTCAGGGTCAGCAGGCAGTTGCGCATGGTGTTCTCCAATCGATAAGCGTCAATGCTATTTGTGATCACATAATCAGGCCGATGCTACCTCAAATCAACGCTTACGGGATAACTTGCCATTTTTGTGATCACAAAATACCATGTGTGGAAATTCGAACGAGGTGTTCAACATGACTGCCAGCGGTATCAGCCCAAGCGCCGTGGAAACTTTCGTCGCCCGGGAGCGCGCGCGCTTTCTCGAGCGCAATCCTAAGTCCGTGGCCCTGGCCGAGCGCGCCCGCCACTCGCTGTACGGCGGCGTACCGATGCACTGGATGGCCGACTGGTCGACGCCGGTGCCGCTGTTCGTCGAACGCGCCAAGGGCGCACGCTTCTTCGACGTGGACGGTCACGAGTACATCGACTTCTGCCTGGGCGACACCGGCACCATGTTCGGCCACTCGCCGGACCCGGTGGCCCGCGCCCTCGCCGAGCAGGCCAATAACGGCCTGACCACCATGCTGCCCGGCGAGGACGCCGTGGTCTGCGGCGAGCTGCTGGCCCGGCGCTTCGGTCTGCCGTACTGGCAGGTGACCGCCACGGCAACCGACTCGAATCGCTATGTGCTGCGCTGGGCGCGCGCCATCACACAGCGCAAGACCCTGCTGGTGTTCGACGGCTGCTACCACGGCACCGTCGACGACGTGATGGTGCGCCATAGAGACGGCGAGACCGTGCACCGCTCGGGCCTGGTCGGCCAGGCCTACGACCTGACCGAGCACAGCCGCGCCATTCCCTTCAACGATGTCGCAGCGCTGGAAGCGGCGCTGGCCCAAGGCGACGTCTGCGCCCTGCTCTGCGAGCCGGCGATGACCAACATCGGCATGGTGCTGCCCGATCCGGGCTTCATGCAGAAATGCCGCGAGCTGACGCGCCAGTACGGCAGCCTGCTGATCATCGACGAAACCCACACCATCTCCACCGATATCGGCGGCTGCACCAGGCTGTGGAACCTCGACCCGGACTTCTTCGTGGTCGGCAAGCCCATCGCCGGTGGCGTGCCGTGCGGCATCTTCGGTTGCAGCGCAGAGATGGCAGGCGCCATGACCAAGGCGCGCCAGCGCGCCAGCGAAGACAGCCACGGTCACGGCCACAGCGGCATGGGCACCACCCTGTCGGCCAACGCCCTGGCCATGCACTGCATGCGCGCCAACCTGGAGCAGGTGATGACCCAGGCGGCCTACGACCATATGCTGCCGCTGGCCGCACGCCTGGCCGAAGGCTTCCGCCGGCTGATCGGCAAGCACGAGCTGAAATGGTCGGTGACCGAACTGGGCGCGCGCTGCGAATTCCAGTTCTGCGCCACCCCGCCGCGCACCGGCGCCGAGGCCGAGGCGGCGTTCCATGACGAGCTGCAGATGGCCCTGCACCTGTACCTGATCAACCGCGGCATCCTGATCACCCCGTTCCACAATATGACCCTGTGCTGCCCAAGCACCACGGCCGAAGATGTGGACAAGCTGATCGCCACCCTGGATCAGGGCCTGAGCGAGCTGCTGGCCATTCCCGGCGCCCGCGAATAGTCCCGAAAAATCCTGGGCCGTGCGCACCGTTCCCCTTTTGGTGCGCACGGCGCACCCTACTAGAGACCGCACCATGCAATTCGCCCATCCCCAGGAAGCCCGCGATTTCCTCGCCAAGCACCCCGAGGTGCGCAGCATCGAGCTGATGCTGATCGACGCCAATGGCATCCCGCGCGGCAAGCTGCTGCATCGCGACGAGCTGCTGGCCATGTACGAGAACGGCCGGCCACTGCCCAGCTCCATCCTCTCGCTGACCATTCAGGGCGAGGACGTCGAGGAGAGCGGCCTGGTCTGGGAAGTGGCCGACGCCGACTGCTGGACCTATCCCCTGCCCGGCTCGCTGTGCCTGCAACCCTGGCGCGCAGTGCCCACCGGCCAGGTGCAGGTGAGCATGCACCCGACCCAAGGCCTGCCCGCCACGCCCGGCGATCCGCGCCACGTGCTGGCGCGCACCATCGACGCGCTCAAGGCCGACGGCTATCACCCGGTGATGGCGGTGGAGCTGGAGTTCTACCTGCTGGACAAACAGCGCGACGCCAATGGCTGGCCGCAGCCCGCCGTGCAGATGAATGGCGTACGCCCGCAGGCGCCGCAGGTCTACGGCGTGTACGAGCTGGAGCAGGTGCAGCCGTTTCTCGACGATCTCTACGCCGCCTGCGAAGCCCAGGGCCTGCCAGTGCGCACGGCGATTTCCGAATACGCCCCCGGCCAGCTCGAGCTGACCCTGGAACACCGCTTCGACGCCTTGCAGGCGGTGGACGAAGGCGTGCGCTACAAGCGTCTGGTCAAGGGCGTGGCGAACAAGCACGGGCTGCAGGCCTGCTTCATGGCCAAGCCGTTCGGCGACCAGGCCGGCAGCGGCCTGCATATGCACGTGTCGCTGGCCGACGCCGACGGCAATAACCTGATGGCCTCGGAAGACCCGCAGGGCACGCCGCTGTTGAAATATGCGATCGGCGGGATGATGGCCACCCTCGACGACGCCCTGGCGATCTTCTGCCCCAACGCCAACTCCTTCCGCCGCTTCCAGGCCAACAGCTACGCGCCGCTGGCCAAGAGCTGGGGGGTGAACAACCGCACCGTGTCCTTCCGCGTGCCGGGCGGGCCGGCCATGAGCCGTCACGTCGAACATCGCATCTGCGGCGCCGACGCCAACCCCTATCTGGCCGCAGCGGCGATCCTGGCCGGTATCCACAAGGGCATCCGCGAGCAGATCGACCCCGGCACGGCCATCGTCGGCAACGGCTACGAGCAGGCCCGCGAAACCCTGCCCACCGACTGGCTGACCGCCCTGCGCAGCCTGGAAGGTTCGAGCTGGGCGCGCGAGGCGCTGGGCGAGGAGTTCCTCAAGGTGTTCCTGGCGATCAAGTGGGCCGAGTATCGCCAGTTCATGGGCGAGGTCGGCGAGCAGGACTGGCGCTGGTACCTGAGCCACGCCTGAGCCGCGCTCAGAGCAGCAGGCAGGGGTCTTCCTGCAGACGCGGCCCGACGAAGCACAGGCGGCCCTGCTCGTCGAGCACGGCCGGCTGCCCGGGGAAGTAGGGATTGTCCAGGCCCGCCAGTGCCTCCAGCTTCGCCGCCTCCAGCGGGCCGGGCGGCAGCGCGCCGACCAGCAGCAACAGCCGTCGCCGGGCCTCAAGATCCTGCAGGCGCGCGGCATAGAGGCGCAGATCCGGCCCGCCGATGCTCAGCAGGATATCGCCGACACGGTTGCGCCAGCCGATGCTCGGCTTCATCGGCGCCGCGTGCGGCAGCGCCTCGACGAAGGCGTCCGGCTCCAGCTGCGACAACTCGGCCACCCGCAGATAGGGCGGCAAGGCGGCGTTGATGGTCATCTGCGGCTTGAACCACAACCGGAGTTGCAGGCGCTCGCCCCAGTCTGCCTGCGGATCGTCGCGCAGCCCGGCGAACATCTGCGCCACACCGGCGAACTCGTGCTGCAGGGGTTGCAGCAACGAGCGCTCGGCCAGCTCGACGGGCGCGCTCTCGCCGACCGCCGGCAGCAGGCCGTGGCGGTAGAGCAGCGCCTGCCACTGCAGGTTGCGCTCCACCAGGCGCGCCAGGCTGATCTTCACGATCAGGTTGTCGGCACGCCGCAGGTGCTGGCGCAGCCCGCGCAGTTCGGTTGCCAGCAGCTGCCCCGCCGCCTGGCCGTCGCCCTGCTGCGCGACGTGCAGAACGTGCAGATCGAACAGCTGCTGCCCCTTGAGCAGATAGGCAAGCGGCAGCGTCGGCGCGCTGATGTCCGCCCCGTGCAGGGTGCGGTAATCGTCCAGTGCGAGAAACTGCTCATAGCGCTGACGCAGCAGGCCATGGGCATCATCGAATGCCTGCAACTGCCCGGCGGCGGCGAGCACGCGGGCGAAGCAGCCCGGCGTCTCGATCGGGCAGAGCAGGTCCCCCTCCGGCAGGGGCAGCACGTCCCTGGTTGCCGGCGGCGGCTGGTCCGCGGCCCGCTGCGTCAGCCAGTCCTGATAGGCGGCCAGACGCAACGCTCCCAGCTGCTGCGGCGCCTGCTCGGCAGGCGCATCCAGCCCGGCCAGGTACAGGTAGGCGGCGCTTTGCCGGGCCCCGCCCTGCACCTGCGTTAGCCAGTTGCGCACTTCGGCTGTCGGCGCCTCGTCGCGCAGCCAGGCACCGGCAGCGGCCAGGAGCGCCAGCCCGAGAAAGGCGCCCGCCAGCCACACGCTGCGCCGCAGCTTCAAGGCCGCACCTGCGTGGCGACCTTGAGGTAGCGGCCCGCCACGCTGATGCCCATGCCGCCATAGTCCTGACAGCCATCGCCAAACACCTCGAGCACGCGCAGCTCGATGCCTTCACGCAGCAGCTGCACCGCACAATCGGCGCCCAGGCCGGCATCCTCCAGCGTCATCTGTATGCCGTCGCCGACCAGCTTGCCCTCCAGCTCGCCGATGGCCGCCGGGCCGTACTCCTCGACCCGCGCGCCCGCCCGCAGGGGCGAGAAGCTGGCCCGATAGCCACCGCCAGGCTGGGCACTGATCTGCAGTTCGCTCCACACCGCCTGGCCGCCATAGCGCAGGTAGCGCCCGACCGGGCTGGCGCCCAGTGCCGGATAATCCAGCGCGGCCGCCACCTTGCCCAGGTGCAGGCGGGTCGACGGGCCGCTGAGGTGGTTGTCCAGCGCCACGCCCAGCCAGGCGCGCGCCATGCCAGGGTCCCCAGCACGCAGATGGGTGAGGATCAGGTTGTTCAGGGCCAGCTCCAGTTGTGCCGTATCCCCCTCCTCGACACGTCGTACCTGACGTTCGAACGCCTCGATGGCCTGCGCATAACGGCCGGCCTGATAGGCCGCGCTGCCAAGCTGATTGCACTGCGCCGCGCTGGTGCAGTCAGCGTCAGCCTGCGCCGTGGTCGCGACCAGAAGCAGCAGAGCGGAAAGTTTCGAGCGAATGGACATGGATGGCATCCTTGCAACAGGGAAGTGTTGATCTTACGCCGAGATTGCGGGCTTCTTGCATCGCAGGCCTACTCTTAGCCACCTCACTTGATTTTCGGAGCAGCGATGGAAGCCGGAACCGCGCAACTGACGATGACCGTACTGATGACACCGGACATGGCCAATTTCTCCGGCAATGTCCACGGCGGCACCCTGCTCAAATACCTCGACGAGGTCGCCTACGCCTGCGCCAGCCGCTATGCCGGGCGCTACGTGGTGACCCTGTCGGTGGACCAGGTGATCTTCCGCGAGCCGGTGCACGTCGGCGAGATGGTCACCTTCCTGGCCTCGGTGAACTACTGCGGGCGCACCTCGATGGAGGTCGGCATCAAGGTGATCACCGAGAACATCCGCGAACGCTCGGTGCGCCACACCAACAGCTGCTTCTTCACCATGGTGGCGATGGACGAACACGGCCGCCCGGCGCCGGTACCGGAACTGCACCCGGACACTCCCGATGGCCTGCGCCGTCAGCGCCAGGCCGAGCAGCGCCGGCAGATCCGCGCCGAGCTGCAGCAGCGCTATCAGGCCCTGAGCGAGGAGAAGGCCTGAGGGGCGCAGGGCGGATACGACCCGCCGGCATATCTGCCGGCGTGCACCCGCACTACCTGAAGCCGGGAGCGCCCGCTCAGTCGTGACCGATGTAGAACAGCAGCTCGCGGCGCTGCGGATGATCCTTGAGCCAGGCGCGGACTTCGTCGGCGCGGGCGATGGCATCTGCGCCGGCGATACGGGTGAAGCGCTCGCGACGCGCCTCTTCGCTGGCCTGCTGGCGCACCTGACGCTGCCAGGCGTCGGTGAAGATCGCCGGCACCTTGTGGCTCAGCTCCAGCGCCTTGAGCAGTTGCCATTCGCCGTTGTCCAGCCAGGCCTCGTCACAGCTGCCGCAGAGGTCGAGGCGATTGGCGCGGGTACCGCTGATCTGGTACTTGCTCATCAGCTTGGCGCACTTGGGGCAGCTCAGGGCGTGACGGGTGTCGTCGGCCTGCTCTTCGGCGGCGAACTCGCCGCTGACGTCCGTCGCCGGCTGACGCTCGACCCAGTCACGGTAGTGCAGCAGGCCGACCAGGGTGCCGGCGCACTGGCTGCAGCCGTAGCCATGCAGGCCGGCGTCGAGTTGGGTGGGTTGCAAACGTGGGGTACGGCAGGCGGGGCACTGCATGGTGACGTCCTTTTCCAGTGAAGTGCGCGCACGCTAGTGCAGAGTGGCGTCAACGGCAAGACCTGGTGCTGAGAACTGCCTGGCAGATAGGCTAAGCTCTGTCTCCCCGCGTCGGAGTCACCATGATCAACCTGTTCGATGTCTTCCTGCTGATGCTCTTCGCTGCCGTCTGCGCCTGGCTGTGGCGCGGTCACGGCATTCGCGAACGCGCCCTGACACTGGCCAAGCAGCACTGCGCCCGGCTCGATGTGGAGCTGCTCGATGGCGCCGTCGCCCTGCGCCGCCTGGCCATCGAGCGCGATGCCCGCGGCCACCGGCGCCTGGCGCGCCTCTACGATTTCGAATTCACCGTTACCGGCGAGCAGCGCCTGCGCGGGCAGATCAGCATGTTCGGCCAACAGCTGGGGCGTATCCAGCTGGAGCCCCACCCGGTGCTGGAGCCACAGCCCGAGCCGGTTTCGGTACAGAGCCGCGACAAGGTGATCCGCCTGGAAGACTGGCGACGCAAGGCCGACTGAGGCCTCAGCGCGGCTCCTCATCGAGCAGCGCCAGCACCTGCCGCCATTCGGCGCGGCAACCATAGGTCATCGGCCGGCGCAGCAGCCGGCAGACGAGACGATGCCAGCCGCCACGCAGCTGGTTGCGCCGACAGCCCTCGAGCAGCCAGTCGCGATCGAAGGCGCTCCACACCCCGGCCGTGCTCCAGTGATTGAGCCAGACCAGCGGCGCCACCTCTTAGTGGAAGATGCGCTCCAGTTCGGCGCGGCCCAGGCCGCTGTTGCGCAGCACCGCGGCGATACTGCGCAGCCAGGGCTCGTCCAGCTCGATGTCCAGCCACAGATCGGCCAGCGCCAGCCAGACCTCCTCCCGGCCTGCCTGCATCGCCTAGCTCCGCTGCAGCAGAAAATCGGCCGCCTGCGCCGCGCTGTCGGCCGGCCGCTCCTGCATGAAGCAATGCCCGCCGGGCACCACCTGGCTGCGCACATGGGCGTTGCTCGCACACCAGCGCGCCACCGACCTGGCGACGAAGGGATAAGTGTGCACGCCGTGAATCACTTCGGTCGGGGTGCTCACCTTGGCCAGCGACGGCCACAGGCGACGCGGGTAGGACCCGAAGATCTCGGCCTCGCGGCTCGGCCGGCACTTGAGCTCGACGCCGCCCTCCACGTCCTTCAAGGCGTGTTCGATGTAGGCGGCGAAGGCCGCCTCGTCCCAGCCACGGAACATGCCGCGGCCGTGCAGCGCAGCGTGGGCGGCGGCACGATCGGGCCACTGCCGGCGGCGCTTGCGCGCCTTGCTCGCCAGGGTGTTGCGCTGGGCCAGGCCGACCACGTCGGACAACGCCATGACGCCGATCATCGCCGGGCTGAACAGCACCGGATCGAGCAGCACGGCGCGCCGGAACAGCTCGGGATGGCGAGCCAGGATCAGGCTGGTCAGTACGCCGCCGAAGCTGTGCCCGAGGGCGAAGCGCGGCACCTCGCCGAACGGCGCGCGCAACGCCTCGAAGGCCTCCACCGCCAGCTCGGCGCTGCGGTTCCAGCCGTGGAAACGACCACCGTGATCGCTGTCGCCATGGCCCTGCACGTCGCACAGCCAGAGGTCGAAGTCCTCGGCCAGCAGCGCCAGCATCGGCGTGTAGACCCGCCCGCAGTAGCCATTGCCGTGCAGAAAATGCAGCAGCGGCTTGCCCGAGGGCGGGCTGTGCCAGCCGCGCAGGGTGAAGCCGGCAGAGCAGGAGTGGGACCAGGGAAGCAGTTGCATGAAGGACCAGCCGCAGCCAATGACGGCGGCCAGTGTAGCGACGTGACGACGCCGCGTCAGGCCGGTACGGGCGGCGAATGTTCGGCGATAAAGGCCTGCAGCAGCTGGTTGAGGCGCTGCGGCTGGTCCAGCGGGGTGGCGTGGCCGGAGTCTTCGATCACCTCCAGACGGGCGTTGCGCAGCTGGCCGACATAGGCGCGCTTGTAGGCCAACGGCGTGTAGTCGCGGTCACCAGCTACTACCAGCAGCGGGATATCCGCCCGCGCTGCCCGCGGCAGCGCGCTCCAACCGGGAATGGCACGCATCGCGTGCAGGTAGGAGGTGCGGTCATTGCCGGCGATGCGCTCGATCAGTTGCTCGCGCAACGCCTGCTGCTCGGCCTTGGGAAACAGCTTGCCGGCCAGCAGCCGCGCCAGCGTCGGCAGACCCAGTGCGCGTACCAGTACCAGGCGCAGCCAGACCTGGGCGCGGATCTTCCAGCTATCGAGGGGAAAGCTCGGCGCGCTGTTGACCACCGCCGCGGCGCGCAGCAGCTCGGGGTGATCGGCGAGCAGCTGAAAGGTGAGCATGCCGCCCATGGAAATGCCCACCAGCACGCACGGCTCGATATCCAGGGCGCGGATGAAGTCGGCCACATCCCCCGCCAGCTCGGCCATGCTCACCGGTGCGCGCAATGGCGCGCTCTGGCCATGGCCGCGCAGATCCAGGGCGTAGACCCGAAAGTGCCGGGCCAGATGCTCGATCTGTGGCTGCCAGTCGAGCGACGAGGAGCCCAGCCCGTGCAGCAGCAGAACCGCAGGGCCCTGGCCGCGGCAAACATAGGCGATACGGCCAGAGGGTAAATGCAGATAGTCCATCACGGGTCGACTCCTTACATTAACGACAAACAATAAAGTGCCCTGACTCGCAATAAACGAATCAATCCACAGGGCGTTAATCCATCAACTTTCCAGACAACTTTCTAATTATCGAGTGGTTATTTGCCTTGACTTGCCAAACCCCCTAGAATCGGCCCGTGCCGGTTCGAGAATTGATCATGTACAGCATCGCCAGCCCTACCCAGGCACGCAGCAAAAAGGCTCTGGAACGCTTCCTCAACGTCGCCGCCGAGCTGCTCGCCAACGACAGCTTCGAAGACACCGGCATTTCCCAGATCGCCCAACTGGCCGAATCCTCGGTGGGCACCTTCTATCGCCTGCTGGGCGACAAGGACGTGCTGCTGTACGCCGTGCACGAACGCTTCATCGAGCAGAGCGGCAGCGCCATCGATGCCCTCGCCGATCAGCTGGCACATGCCGAAACACCTTTGCAGGCGCGCGTCACGGCCTTTATCCAGGGCCTGGTACGCCAGTTCGAAGGCAGCGAGGGCCTGCTCCGCGCACTGATCCGGCGCAGCTCGGCAGATCTGCATTTCCGCCAGCGCTTCCATCAGCTCAATGCCCATATCGGTCAGACCTTCTGCCGCATCGCCCTGGCCAACCCGGCCGAACTCGGCCACCCACAACCGGCCCGGGCGGCCGATCTCTGCGCCCATATGCTGCTGGCCGGGATGAACTACTTCACCATGGTCGGCAGCCTCGGCACGACGCCCAGAGAAGTTGTGCCAGAGGAACTTTCTCGGCTTATCTGCAATTATCTGAAAGTTGCCGATAATTAACGCACGCTGTCCCTTCTAAGTTGTGCCGGTGTGAAATCGGTGGGTTTCAGGGCAATATCGAACTGATCCGCCGGTTCTTCGTTGGATAGAATACCGATGACATAACGGCCACCGATCAGGTCGTATATCGCGTCGCCCTTGGTCCATACCAGCGGCTGGTCGTAATAGTTGATGGTGTAGGACTCACCGAGACGCCAGAGGTTGTCGCGGTTGTCATAGTGATCGACCAGCAGGATCTGGTAGCTGTCCTCGTCGAAATAGAAGTCGCGCTGCTTGTACTGGTGGCGTTGGCCGGCCTTCAGCGTGGCGCGCACATGCCAGACGCGGTGCAGCTCGTAACGCAGCAGCTCGGGATTGACGTGGCCGCGCTGGACGATGTCGCTGTACTTGTTGCTCCGGGCGGCGAGGCGGTAGCTGTTGTAGGGCACGATCATTTCCCGCTTGCCCATCAGTTGCCAGTCGTACTTGTCCGGCGCACCGGAGAACATGTCGAAGTTGTCGGTGGTGCGCATGCCCTCGGAGGCGGTGCCGGGGGAGTCGTAGGCCACGTTCGGCGTACGTCGCACGCGGCGCTGGCCGGCGGCGTAGAGCCAGGCCAGACGCGGCTCCTTGACCTGGTTGACGGTCTCGTGAACCAGCAGCTCAGTGCCGGCCAGGCGCGCCGGCGCCAGCACCGACTGGCGGAAGTAGAACAGCACGTTGCCGTTGTTCTTGCTGTGGTCGCCGGCGTCCTGGTTGAACAGGAACAGATCCGCGATGCGGGTCATGAAGTAATCGCCGCTGGCATGCGGCACGGCCTGGGCGTAGTAGCGCTTGACGCTCTCGCCGCGGTAGCGCACCAGGTGGTTCCACAGCACTTCCAGGCCCGATTGGGGAATGGGAAAGGGCGTGGCCAGCTGGAAGTCGGCAATGCCATTGCCGTTCTCGATCAGCTTGGCCGTCGTGGCGTTGGCCTTGACCGCGGCGTATACCTTGTCCGGGTAGGACGCCGAGCGCCGCGTCGGGTAGACCTTGAGCTTCCAGCTGTCATGGTAGCGCTGCAGCATGGCCAGTTGGCCGGGGCTGAGCTGCTCGCGGTACTGCTGGGCATTGGCGTGGGTCACGGTGAACAGCGGCTGATCGGCGGCGAAGGGGTCCCTGTAGCCGAGTGCCGGATCGAAAGCGCCGCTGTCCTGGGCCAGGCCGCCGTCCCAGGCGGGAATGCTGCCGCTGGCGTTGCCGGCACGCTCGGCGCCCATCGGGGTGAGGTCCTGGCCGAGCCGCGCGGCCTGCTCGGCGCCGACCTGGGCCTGGGCCAACGAACTGGTCAGCAGGGCCGCCAGCAGAAATCCTGATCGAATCATGCGTTGCATCCCCTTCAAAAGCTGTACTTGACGTTGAAGCTGAGGAAATCCCGGTCGGTGCGCTTGTTCGACAAGCCGCCACCGCTGTAGCCGACGTAACGGGCGCCTACGGTGAGGGATTCCTTGTAGATGGCGTCGAGGCCCAGCGACCAGCTCTGTGCCTCCTCGTCGAGGCCGTTGGTAAGCTGGGGAGCCACGCCGTTGATGCTGTACTGGTAGCTGGCGCTGGGTGCCAGGGTGACCAGGTTGAACACGTTGCTGTAGGTCAGCTGCAGGCTGGCCTGGGCGCCGTAGGCGCTGCTGGTGGCCTCGTAGTAATCGACGTCCGACTCCAGCCCCTGCACCCGGCTGGCCACCACCTCGCCGAACAGGGTGGCGGAGTTGGCGCCGAGCAGCCCGGTGAAGTTGTAGATGGCTGACAGCGAGGCCTGAACCATGTCCTTCTCGCGGTAGCCGTCCAGCCGCGTGCCAACCGGCAGGCCGTCGGGGTTGAGCAGGGCGTTCGGCAGGTATTCGCCCAGGCCCAGGGCGATCGGCGTGTTCGGCCGGTAGCTCAGCTCGCCGGCCAGCGACAGGCCGTTGAAGATGCTGTCGCCGCCGATCGAGGTGTTGAAGCTGACCCCGAACAGGTCGCGCTTCTCCAGGTACTCGGCGTAGTAGCGCGAGCTGCTGGCATCGGGCAACGGGCCGACCACCGGCAGCACGATCGGCTGGCCGACGGTCAGGCCGATCATCGGCACCTGCATGTTGTAACGCAGGTAGTAGAAGCCCAGCTCGGTGTCGTTCAGCTGCGGCACGAACCAGCGCAGGGCCACGCCGTACTGCGGCGAGTCATCGCCGTCGATGTCCTGGGCGCGCGGCATGAAGGTGGTGGGCACGTAGGCATTCAGCAGGGTGCTGATCAGCCCGGGCGGCAGGCCGGCGAGCCAGGCCCGCGCGGCGGCCGGGCTGTCGAATGCCTGCGAGCTGCCGGCGAGGGCAGTGGCCTGCTCCTGCAGCGGCGCCACCGACAGGTAGTTGCAGCCCTCACCGAGGACGTCGAGTGTGGAGTAGTAGGTGCCGCAGGGGTCGATGCGCGAGGCTTCCCAGGCCTTGCCCGGCTGCCAGTAGCCTTCGATGCTGAGGTTGTCACGCAGCTCGAAGGAGGCATAGGCCATGAAGGTCGGCATATAGGCTTCCTTGATCTCCGAACCCGGGGCGCGCAGCGCGTTGATGTCCACCGGGTTGGTCGCGCCGATGCCGTTCTGGTAGAACAGCCCTTCGCCCCAGTTGATCACCTGCCGTCCGAGACGGGCATTCAGTGCGCGCTCGCCGACTGTCCAGCTGCCGTAGACGAAGGCATCGAGCAGGTCCACGCTGGAGCCGGCCTCGTCCAGGCCGGCGTTGCTGATCTGGCGGTGGCGGCGCTCGTCGTCCTCGAGCTCGAAGTCGTAGAAGGCGCGACCGCGAACGAACAGGCCGTATTGCTCCTGGTAACGCAGGTCCAGTTCGGAAACCGCCTTGGCGACCTCGGAGAACAACTCGCCCTTCTTGAAGTTGAGGTTGCCGTCGTCGGAGTTGATCAGCGCCGTGTTGTCGCCCTTGCCGCCGTTGGCGCGGGCAATCAGCTTGCTGTCCTGGCCCTCCATGCGATAGCTGACGCCGTAGGACAGTGTGGTGTCCAACGATACGTCCCAGTCGCCATGACGGGTTTGAAACCCCTGCGCCGCGCCGAACGGCAACGCCCCGAGCAAAGCCAGGCCGGCTGCCGCCAGGCCCCTTCCTTGATGTGCCACGATGACCTCCAGCTGTTGTTTTTATCGGAATCGGAACATCGGTTCCGAATAAGCTAGTACTGCAGTCTCATCCTGGCAAGCCCCCAGTTCGATTTTTTCTCCTCAGCGCGGCGCTCAAGTCCGCCCTATCCGGCTACAGGCCAGGATTGGCGGGACCTGCGACACTTGACGGAATCGGAATTCCTGTTTCTATTTGATGCGCGATACCCATAAAAACAACGGAGAATTCCGCCATGTCCCTTTTTCGCACCGCCTGTCTCTGCCTGCTGTTGCTGTCCTTGTCCACTCTCGAGGCCCAGGCCGCCTCGCGCTGCACTGAACGCGCCAAGAGCCTGCTGCTACCGGCCAAGGTCAGCTGCAGCTACCAGTCCACCTGGATCGACTCCGGCCTGGTCGGTCAGCGCAAGGTGATCTACCAGACCCCGCTGGGTACGCCACCGGCCGCCGGCTGGCCGGTGGTACTGATCTATCAGGGCTCGTTCTTCCCGCTCAACGACTTCACCTACTACGGCAACATGCCGTTCGGCGGCTTCTACGAAGGCAAGCTGATCCAGCGCCTGCTCGACAACGGCTTCGCGGTGGTCGCCCCGAGCGCCCCGGCCGATCTGTTCTGGCAGACCAATATCCCGGGCCTGGCGCAGAACTACGAACTGAGCACCGACTACGACTTTCTCGGGAATGTGTTGAACGCTATCGCCGCCGGACACTTCGGGCCGCTCGACGCTGGCCGCCAGTACGCCACCGGCATCTCCAGCGGCGGCTACAACAGCAGCCGCATGGCGGTGTCCTTCCCCGGCCGGTTCAAGGCACTGGCGATCCAGTCCGGCTCCTACGCGACCTGCTCCGGGCCACTGTGCAGCGTGCCGGCACTGCCGGCCGACCATCCTCCGACCCTGTTCGTGCACGGCTTCGTCGACCTCACCGTACCCTGGTGGAGCATGGACCTGTATTACGACCGCCTGCTCTACCAGGGCATCCCGACGGCACGCCATACCGAAGCGCTGGGCGGTCACGAGTGGTTCGCCAGCTCGCCGGGCAAGATCCTCGCCTGGTTCCAGGGTTATCCCTGACCGGAGAATGGGTGGCCGGCCGCGCGGGCCTATGACGCGCGGCAGGCCGCCAGGCCGGCGCGCAGGGCCTCGGCGTTCTGCGCGGCATCGAAGATCAGCTCCAGGCGCGAGTCCTTGCGCCATTCGCTGGCGCGCCATGGCTCGAGGGTCTGGCCATGCAGGGCATTGAGCGAGCGCCAGCCGTCTGCGCCGTGCAGCACCGCCTTGGCCCGGCGCCAATCCAGGCCGGCCAGCCAGCGCTGCACCTGCGCCAGGTCGAAACACTGGCTCGGATGCCAGCGCCAACCGATGCTCCAGCCTTCGGCCTGATCCTGGATCAGGCAGATGGGTTCGTCCGGCGTGCGCCACAGCTGTGGCAGGGGCGCTGCGGCCGCGGGAAGATCGGCCGCTTCGGCTTCAGCTGCGCGCGCGCCGAAACCTGGCAGCGCAGCCAGGTCGAGGCGGCCCTGGCTGGTCCAGTGCAACGGCAGCGGCGGCAATGCTGCGGCGATGCGAGCACGATCCTCTGCGCTCAGATGCTCGCTCTTGTTCAGCAGCAGCAGACCGGCCTCGCCCAGCGCCTGATGCTG